>NZ_DATNJW010000393.1:0-5248 GCF_035603715.1 Mycobacterium sp.
CCCGCCACGATCCCGGTTCAGTAGGCATGAACGAGATCGCCAAGGCCGCAGGGTGTTCCCGCGCGACGCTGTACCGCTATTTCGAGAACCGTGAGGCCTTGCGCACTGCCTACGTGGCCCGTGAAACCCATCGGCTCTCCGAGTCGATCGACGTCAACGGGATCGAGGACCCGCGGGAACGACTAGTCGCCGGCATCGTCACCACGCTTCGCCTGGTCCGCGAAAGCCCCGCGCTGTCAGCCTGGTTCGCGACGACCGCGCCCCCGCTGGGCGCCGAGTTGGCCGAGCAGTCTGACGTGATCACCGCACTGGCGGCCGCATTCGTCAGCTCGCTCGGCGACGACCACCCCGCCAACGTTGCGGGACGCGGCCGCTGGCTGGTCCGGGTGATCACGTCGCTGCTGATTTTCCCCGGTCATGATGAAGCCGACGAGCGGGCGATGCTCACCGAGTTCGTCGCCCCGGTCGTGGTGCCCGCCGAGCAGGTCAGTCGCGCACCCGGGTGAACCGGTGTAGCAGCCAGGCCGGCGGAATGGTGACCACCATCGTCGCCACGAACAGGCCGGCCATCGAACCGGTGTAGACGTGATCCTGCATGATGTAGACCATGGCGAATTCCATTGTCACCAAATGGATCAAGAAGATCTCGTAGGAGATTTCGCCGAGCCACACCATCGGCCGACTCGCCAGTACGCGGCAATAAATGCCCTCGTTGCCGAGCGCCAACGGCGCCACCGCCAGCGCGGCGATCACCGCGTAGAACACCGCCTTGTACAAAGCTTGGGACAGGCCGAGGGGCGACGTGGTCGGATCCCCCGCTATCGGCGTGGAAGCGATGAAGTAGCAGATGATGGCGAGCGGCAGCGCGACGAATGCATAACAGCGCACACCCATCCTTTGCAGCACCGTCAGACTCATGCCGGCCAGAAACCAGATCAGATAGGTGGGTAGCCACAGCCGGGCCCCATTGGGAATCGACGTGGTGAGGTGAACCCCGACCAACCAGGCCGGCGAGATCAGCGCCAGCACACCGATCCCGAACAGCAACAGCTTTGGGCGCCACTGCCGTCGGCACAAGACCACCAGCAGCAGATAGGCCAGCAGCGGAAGAACCACGTAGAAGGCGGCTTCCACGGCCAGGCTCCACATCTGGGTCAGCCCCTGATGCAGATATCCCCGCATGTAGTTGAACGTGTAGATCTGCGTCAACGTCAGGTTTCGGAACAACCCGACCCAGGTGTGGCCGAAATTGGGTCCCGCATGCCGGAAGTGGTAGATGACGTACGCGATCAAGACCGTGACGACGTAGGCGGGCATGATGCGTCGCACCCGGTGCCACCCGTAGCGACGGACCGACGACTCCGGGCCGCCCGTCGCGGCGGACTTCACCCAAGGCCGGAACAACAGGAAACCCGACAGCACAAAGAAGATCGGGACGCCCACCTCCATCCGCGAACAAAACAGGCCGAAGTAGCCCTCGATGTATTTGCCCGTCGTATAGGCCGCGTGGGTGGCCACGACGAGGAGGGCTGCGACGGCACGGATGCCGGTCAACGACGCGACCCGATCCGGCCCGGCTACCTGTTCCAGTCCGCCCTGGGCCGCGGTGTCGGCCTGGGTCATCCCTTGTGTTCCCGCCTCGGTGCGCCACGACCGCCGCGGCGGTTTTTGTCTGGAGCCCGCTCCGGCTGCAGGTTGATCAGCACACCGGAAATGCGAGTCTTCTCAAGCGCTTTCAACGTCGCATGAGGCAACTTGGCCGGCAGCTCCACCAGCGAGAAGTCCGGCTTGATCGTGATGTGGCCGAAATCGCTGCGGTGCAAGCCGCCTTCGTTGGCAATGGCACCGACGATCGCGCCCGGTCCGATCTTGTGACGCTTGCCGACCGCGATGCGGTAGGTGGCGAACCCTTTTTTCGGGCCGTCGCCCACGCCACGGGCAGGCCTGTCGGGCCGGTCCGAACGCTCCTTCGCGCGACGCTCGGGCGGCGGCTCGGGTGCCAGCAGGAAGGCTTCGCCGTTCCGCGACTGCAATGCCAGCGCCGCCGCGATGTCGGCCATCGGGACGTCGTTGTCGCGCTCGTAATCCGCTACCAGACGACGGAACAGGTCCAGACCGGGCGATCCGAGACTGTCGGTGATGGAGTCGGCGAATTTCGCCACCCGCTGTGCGTTGACGTCGTCGACACTGGGGAGTTGGGCTTCGATGAGCTTTTGCCGGGTCGCCTTCTCGATCGACTTGAGCAGGTGGCGTTCCCGCGGCGACACGAAAAGCAGCGCCGACCCCGACCGCCCCGCCCGGCCGGTGCGCCCGATCCGGTGCACGTACGACTCGTTGTCGTGCGGAATGTCGTAGTTGAGCACGTGCGATATCCGCTCAACGTCCAGCCCGCGGGCCGCGACATCGGTGGCGACCAGAATGTCGATTCCTTTGTCGCCACCTTTTTTGAGGGCGGCGATGGTCCGCTCACGCACGGCCTGCGGGATGTCACCGTTGATGGCGGCCGCGGAAAAGCCTCGGGCGCGTAGCTTTTCGGCGACCTCTTCGGTGGCCTGTTTGGTGCGGACGAAGACGATCATCGCCTCGAACGGCTCGACTTCGAGGACCCGGGTCAACGCGTCCATCTTGCGTCGACCTTCAACCTGGATGTAGCGCTGCGAAATGTTGTCGGCAGTCGCGGTTTTCGCGTCGACCTTGACCTCGGTCGGGTCGTGCAGATACTTGGCGCTGAGCTTGCGAATCGCCGGCGGCATCGTCGCGGAGAACAGCGCCACCTGTTTGTACTCCGGGGTGTCGGCCAGGATCCGCTCGACTTCCTCGGCGAAACCCATCGTCAGCATCTCGTCGGCCTCGTCGAGCACCAGATAGTCCACGTGGGACAGATCCAGCGTCCCGCGGTCGAGGTGGTCGATCACCCGGCCGGGCGTGCCGACCACCACCTGCGCGCCGCGCTTCAGCCCGGCCAGCTGCGTCATGTAGGACGCTCCGCCGTAGATCGGCAGCACGTTGATCTGCGGCAGGTGCGCACCGTACCGGCTGAACGCCTCGGCCACCTGCAGCGCCAGCTCCCGCGTCGGCGCCAGCACCAGCGCCTGCGTCTTTTTGCTACTGGTGTCGATCTTCGACAGGATCGGGACCGCAAACGCGGCCGTCTTGCCGGTCCCGGTCTGGGCCAGACCGACCACATCCGACCCCTCCATCAGGGCCGGAATCGTCGCCGCCTGGATCGCCGACGGCGACTCGTAGCCGACGTCGGCAAGGGCCTGCAGCACCGAAGGGTGAATCTGCAGGTCGGCGAAGGTCACGGTGTCGTGGTTCGGGGATTCCATGTCGCAACGAAGTTTAGTGGTCAACTGCCGTTCGGCCACGCCTGCCGCGTCGATAGGGCTGGTCAAGGTACGGTGCGGCGTTGTGTGGACACGACTACGCGGCACCCGGGGGTGGACCGGGCTGGCCGCTGCCGCACTGCTCACCGCGACACTGAGCGGATGCGGATCAGGGGATTCGACCGTCGCCAAGACGCCGCAGCCGACTACCCATCCGACCGCTGCGCCCCACTCGGCCGCGCCAGCGCCGGTTCCAACCGCCGCTCCGACCAGCCCCGGGCCGGTCGACCCGTGCGCGGTCAATTTGGCCGACCCCGCGATCGCGCGCGGGGTGTCCGAGCTGCCGAAGGACCCACGCAGCCAGCAACCGTGGAACCCCGAACCGCTGGCCGGCAACTTCAACCAGTGCGCGCAGCTGTCCGCGGTGATTGTCAAGGCCAACACCAACGCCGAAAGCCCCAACACCAGAGCGGTGCTGTTTCATCTCGGCAAGCTCATTCCGCCCCAAGGCGTTCCCGACACCTACGGCTTCAACGGCCTCGACAACTCGCAGTGCACCGGCGACACAGTGGCACTGAGCTACTCCGGCGGGATCGGGTTGCCCAGCGTGGTGAAGTTCCGCTGGAACGGCAACGGGGTGGAGCTGATCGCCAACGCCGGAGGCTGATGTCGGCATAGCCGCCTACAGTGGCTGCTGTGTTCATGGCAGGCGACAGCGTCATCTACAGCGCATCGGATCTGGCATCCGCCGCGCGCTGTGAATATGCCCTGCTGCGCGAATTCGACGCGAAACTCGGCCGGGGTCAACGCGTCAGCGTCACGGACGAATTGCTCGAGCGCACCGCATCTCTCGGCGACGAGCACGAACAACGCCGGCTCGACCAGCTGCGCGACCAACACAGCGACGTTGCCGTCATCGGCCGTCCCGTCCCGTTCACCATCGAGAACGTCACCGCCGCGGCTCACCAGACTGCGCGGGCCATCGAGCGCGGCGCGGCGGTGGTCTACCAGGCGGCGATGTTCGACGGTCGCTTCGTCGGGTTCGCCGACTTCCTGGTCCGCCGCGACGGGAAGTACCAGGTGTCCGACACCAAGCTGGCCCGCTCGGCGAAGGTCACCGCGCTCCTTCAGATCGCGGCCTACGCCGACACGTTGAGCCGGGCCGGCATTCCGGTGGACCGGGAGGCCGAGTTGGTGCTCGGTAACGGCATCGCGGTCAATTACCGGGTCGATGAGCTGATTCCGGTGTACCGCGAGCAGCGTGCGCAATTGCAACAGCTGCTCGACAACCACTACGCCGGCGGCGTACCGGTGCGCTGGGAGGACGAAAACGTCCGGGCATGCTTCCGGTGCCCGGTCTGCGAGGAGCAGGTACGTGCGGCCAACGACCTATTGCTGGTCGCGGGCCTGCGGGTTACGCAGCGCGCCAGGTTGATCGACGCGGGCATCAGCACGCTGGACGAGCTGGCCCACCACACCGGTCCGGTCGACAACATCTCGGCCCGCTCGTTGGCCAAACTGGTCGCGCAGGCCGACTTGCAGGTTCGCCAACGCGATGCCGGCACACCACTATTCGAGGTCGCCGATCCGCAGCCGCTGGCATTGCTGCCCAACCCCGACGAGGGCGACCTGTTCTTCGACTTCGAGGGCGACCCGCTCTGGACCGCCGACGGCGTCGACTGGGGCCTGGAGTATCTGTTCGGGGTTCTCGAGGGCGGAAAGTCGAGCGCCTTCCATCCGCTGTGGGCACATGACCGCCCCGATGAGCGCAAGGCGCTGAGCGACTTTCTGGCGCTGGTCGCCAAGCGACGCAAGCGATTTCCCAATATGCACGTCTACCACTACGCCGCCTACGAGAAGACGGCGCTGCTGCGTCTGGCCGGTCGCCACGGCGTCGGGGAAGACGACGTCGACGACTTGCT
>NZ_DATNJW010000394.1:0-7033 GCF_035603715.1 Mycobacterium sp.
AGCCAGATCCCTAGTCGTCGTGCAGAAAGCGCGCCGCAAGCAACACCGCGATGCCGGCGAACACCAGGATCGTCACGGCGACCGCGGTCCAACCGCGAGCATCGAAGGCCACGCCTCCCAGCCATCCAATGGCGCTGGAGCCGGCGTAGTAGAACAGGTTGTACAGCGACGATGCTTGCGCTTTGCCTACCGGTGCAGCCTGCCCGGTCCATCCGGCCGCGGTGGAATGGGCGCCGAAGAATCCGGCCGTGGCGACAACCAGCCCGATCAGCACCGCGAACACGTTGTCGCTGAGAGTCATTGCGACACCGGCCATCATGATCGAGACGGCCACGAGCAGAACCCGTTTGCGACCGAAGCGGGCAGCCTCGGCACCCGCCCGTGACGATGCCCAGGTGCCGGCCAGGTAGGCCAGGAACATCAGGCTCACCACCGAGGGAGCTAGGTGGAAAGGTGCGCGAGTCAACTGGAAGCCGAGGAAGTTGTAGAGCGCCACGAATCCGCCCATCAACAGAAACCCCTGCGCAAAGAGCACCAACTGGCGTGGTGAGCGCAAATTTGCGGCGAGCCGATGACCAAGGCTGCCTTCGGGATTGGCGTCGTCGCGCAACACCGGGGTGAATCCACGCGGATCGGGCGCGAGCTTGACGAACCCCATGGCCGCCAGCCCGCAGAGCACCGCGACGGTGAAGATGCCGACCCGCCAGCCGGCCGCCTCGCCAACCGGGCTGGACACCAGCCGTCCGAGCAGTCCGCCGATCGTCGTGCCGCCGACGAATATCCCGGCCGCTCTCGCGGCATGCACGGGATCTACCTCTTCGGTCAGGTAAGCCACCGCGATGGCAGGCACGCCGCCGACCATTAGACCCTCAATAAAGCGACCGGCAAGCAGCAGCGAAAACGTCGGGGCAAAGGGCACGAGCATCCCAACCAGGGTGGCGACCGTGACCGAAATCGAGATCGCTTTCACCCTGCCGATGCGGTCGGCCAACGCCGACCATGGGATGACACCGATGGCCAGGCCTACCGTCGATGCAGAGACAAGAAGTGCGGCGCTGGCCGCTCCGACACCTAAATCCTTTGAAATCAAGGGCAATACGGCTTGTGGCGAATACAGCTGCGCAAACGTGGCAACGCCCGCACAGAACAGTGCCGCGAGCAGCCGCCCGTAGGCCGCAGACCCACGGGTATGCCCAGTCCACTCGCCTTCGACGGACTGCTCGTTCGTCACACGTTCAACGTTAAGAAGCGCCCGATGATGTGTCCATTGAATGAGCTACAACTCACCTCGGCCCAATGCCGGCAGTCGCGACGCTGTCCAGCCGCAAGATCGCGCTCACCACCGCGTCTGGAATGGCCATTCCCGCGTTACCGCCCTTGCTGTTGTCACACAGCGCGACGATGACGAGGCCGTGGGATGGGATTACCGAAAGTACCTGCCCGCCGATTCCCTACTGCGCGTTGCCGTCCTCGTCTTCGTCTTCCTCGTATTCCTCGTCCTCGCCTTCCGGGTAGTCCTCGTCTTCCTCACCTTCGAAAAGCAGGTCGAGGTCGAGCGGATCTTCGCCATGCGGGTCGACCACGTACTGCTGCCAGAAGCCGTACGCGAAGTAGATCGTGTCCGAGTGGTCCAGATCGTCGCCAACCTGAACCCAGAGATCCCCCTCAGTGCGGCCGTAGCTGAGCGCGTTGGTGTAGACGACACCGCCGTCAACGGTTTTGATGTGAATTTCGTGAGCCACGTGCGGCAGTCTTCCATCCAGCGCAGCACTCGATGAATCGCGGTCGACTCCCGATTTAAGGGTGACTTGCGCGCTGCAGCATCCTCATTACGCTTCGTCAGCATGCGCGACCTTCAGGTCAAGCGCTCGAGAAGCGAGGATCGATGGCGGCAGTCCTGAACGCTGATACAGATGAGTTGCGCGCTGCGGCCAGTCGTTGGCAGATGATCGGTGGCGATTTAGCTGGGAGCGGCGGGCTTCCCCCGGTCAACCTCGAGAGGGCCTGGCCCAGCGCTGCGGCGACCGGCGGCATCCATGGCCAAGCGGCGGCCGCCACCGCGGCGTTTCAGGCGCGGATCGATGAGACCGCCGCGGTACCCACTAATGCCGCCAACGCGTATCAGCAACACGAGACGATGAAGGCCGGCGACATCAAAGACGTGATGAGTCTTGTCACTGGCCCGATGCACGATGTGATTAGCATGGCGGGCTCCATAGGAAGCGTCAGCAGTTCGATCGGTGGAACGCTCGGGCAGCTTGGGGGCCAGGCAGTTTCGATCACGACCAATCTCACCAGCACCTTGACCAGTGCACTCAGTCATGTTGGTGGCGCGCCTCAAAGCTTGCCGGTGCCCATCGACCATGCGTTCGGTCACGTCGTCGGTACTCAGTCGGAGCCGCCGTCAACGCCTCCGCAGCTCAACGAGCCTCCGCAGCTCGACGATCAGCGGAATCCCTTGGCGCCGGGATCAATTGATCCGACGCTCAAAGAGACCTAGCTCAGGGAGATCGAATGTTCCCGACGCTCAGCCAGATTGAGGCGTACAGCACCGAGCACCTCGTCGACGCCGCCGACCATTGGGACAGCTTGGCGGACCGGTGGGAGGACGCGCACTGGCAGGTTCGCAACCAAGCTCATGTATTGGACTGGCAGGGTGCAGCCGCCGATGCGCTTCGAGCACGGACGGCATCGGACTACACCGTTGCCAGCGGCCAGGCAGATCAGCTTCGCAGCACCTCACGCATCGCCCGTCAGCAAGCCGGCGTACTGAACCAGCTCCGTAATAGCGTTCTCTACGCCGTCGAGGACGCTCATAGCGCGGGATTCATCGTCGAAGAAGATTTTTCGGTGACTGACAGCCGGACCAGCGGCACCGCGGCGGAGTTGGCTGTTCGCCAGGCGCAGGCCCAAGTTTTCGCTGCGGATATTCGCGGGCGTGCGGGGGCGTTAATTGGGGCTGACACCTCTGTTGCGGGCGACCTCTCCAGCGCAGCCGCCGGCGTCGGTGACACTGGCTTCGAGATCTGAGTCGATAACTCAGGCATCTCGTGGCAGATTTAGAGCTGGCTATCGTGTCGAGCACACGTACGGCGCTAAGGAGAGTCCGATGTGGGGTTGTCGCGGTCACTTCATAGTTCCCGCAGCTGTACTGCGCAGGCTCGCCGACGACGACTCGATCCCGGCGCAGGCCCGACAAGCACTGCTCGACAGCGCTGCCACGGAGTCCGTGTGGCGAGAGCTACGCCACGCCCACAGCGAAGCGACGCAAGCCACTCTGCGCGCCCGAGGAGTCACGAGCCTCCGATTGGCCGGTGTGCTCGCACCGGTGCCGGCGGTCACGGTCTACGACTGCAAGAACACCCAATCACTGCCCGGCACGCCCGTCGCGAACCCGGGTGGCAGTTCGGACATGACGGCGAAACGCGCGTTCGATACGACGCACGCCGTGATCGATTTCTACCGGGAATGTTTCGGCCGCAACTCGGTTGACGATGCGGGCATGACCTTGATGTCATCGATTCACTACGGCGTGGGCTACGACAACGCCTTCTGGAATGGGTCCCAGATGACCTACGGAGACGGCGACGGTCAAGTCTTCACCGACTTCACCAACTCGGATGACGTCATCGGCCACGAGTTGACCCACGGTGTAACCCAATTCACCGCAGGCCTGGACTACTCCAACGAGCCCGGTGCACTCAACGAGAGTGTCTCCGACGTGTTCGGCGTGATGTTTCACCAGTGGCGGCGCAAGGAGACTGCTGCCCAAGCGGATTGGTTGGTCGGCCCTGGTGTCCTCGGCCCCGTCGCACTGCAAAAGGGATACACGTGCCTGCGCGATCTGGCCGCACCCGGTTCGCGACACTGCCTGTCGCCGCAACCGGCGCACTACCGTGACTACATTCCCCAAGGCGATCCGCATGCCAATAGCGGCATTCCGAATCACGCCTTCTACCTCGCGGCGACGACCATCGGTGGCCAAGCCTGGGAGAAAGCCGGAAAAGTCTGGTACGCCGCGCTCACTAGTGACAAAGCCCGACCATCGACGAACTTCGGCGCGTTCGCCGCGCTCACCCGCGCCGCCGCGAAATCGCTGTTCCCACGCGATACCGACGTCTATCGTGGCGTGGACGAAGCGTGGACACGGGTAGGGATCGCCGACCCCGACATCGCGGTCTGAGCGTGGTCGATCCGAGTCAGGACAGTAGGCGCGGCAATGGGCAATCGCTACATCATCGAACGACGCGGCGGCTTCGCCGGCCTGAAGGCCAGCGGCGCCATCGACGGTGACGCACTGAATCCAGCCGATCGCCAGACACTGGAACAGCTCCTCGACACCGAAGAACCCCTCCCCGCCGAGCCCGGCGCTGACCGCTACACCTACCTCGTGACGCGCGAGACCGCATTGGGAAGCACGACGCGCGAAATTCCGGAGAGCGTAATGCCCGCTGCCGTAGCAAGGGTCGTCACGCCCCAGATCTAGGGGTGAGGCAAGGTATTCCAGTCCCTGAGCCACACGCTTGGAGCGAAACTGTCCGTGTTGTAAAGCTTTTGCAGTGCCGACTCTGGCTGCGGTTGAATGCCGGCGACATCGATGGTTTCGCCGCCGCCTTCGCGCCAGGCCGCAGTCCATAGCATCGCCAGCGTTTTCGCCCCGTCTGCCAGACGCTTGACCGTCGCCGCGCCAAAGGTGTTCCACAATTGGGCGGTTTGGTCCGGGCCCGGGTGAGCCGCGAAAACCGACACGATATCGGCGGGAGGGATTGCCTCGATGGTTCGCCGCATCAATGCCACCGCGGCATCGGCTGCCTCCTCCGAACCGGTGACGAGCGGCGGCCCGTGTGGATCAGCGGCGAGGTCGGCGTTGACGTCGGCGAGCACTTCGCCGGCGTGTTCGTCGAGCATCGTCGTCTCGTACACGCTGTGCACGGCGTCCTCGCCGGCACCGGGCACGCCGTGGTGCAGGCGGGAAACATGGAGTGGTTGGCACGCATCGCCCACGTAGTGGGCCAACACACCGGCGGTCGCGACATATCTCAACACATCGTCACCCCGCACCGCCTCGACCATCAGCCCGTAGAGCTGCGCGGCACGAAATGGCAGGGCCCCGCGGTGCTCATCGACGGGCGGGTCCGTCAACGAGTCGTAGAAGGCGGTCCAGCCGACTGGGGTGCGCCAGGTGGCATCACGGCCGTACCACAGCGCCATCAGCGTCTGGCCGCCTGCCGCGGCTCCACCGGGCTGATCCATATCGGCGAAATGATTGGCGGCGTCTTCGGGACGGGTGCGGCGCCACACCAGGTCCGGCACGTCGGCCAGCGGGACGAAAGCGCCCCGCTGGCCGGGTTCAAACCGTTGGCCGGCAACAATCTCGATGTCACTGACTGCGATGCGATCGCGGTTGTCGCGCAGCAGCTGCGCCAATTTGGTGCCTGCAGGGCCGAGCCGGCACGCTGCGCCGGCGATCGTGTAGTGCCCGACCATCCCCCAATGCTCACGCTGGTCGGCCCTTGCTTCGTCGGTCATCACTGAATTCTGCTGGCTGGCCGTCGTGGTGACATCAATTAGGTCAGCGTTGGTCCAGCCAGGATGCCTCGACAGCCGTTGGCATAAAAGAACGGTGGCTGGCGAAGAAGTATCACATTTCAAATCTGATATGGGGGTTACTCGCTTCGTCAACCACGTCGATACGCTCATCGCAACCCGTGCCTATAGCCCAGAGTTGCAATGCCTGAGATGGAGAACGTGAGTGGTTGATCTAGAACTCGATCAAGGGCTGGCCGTCGTCACGATCAATCGCCCCGAGGCTCGTAACGCCATCGCGCTTCACACCATGGACCAACTTGAGCAGGCCATAGCCGGCGCCGAGGGCGCGCTGTGCCTGGTCATTCGGGGCGAGGGAGACAAGGCGTTCGTTTCGGGCGGGGATCTCAAGGAGCTCAGTGCGCTGCGCACCGAAGAGCAGGCGGCAGCCATGGCATGGCGGATGCGGTCGATCTGTGATCAGCTCGCGAATTTCCCCGCCCCGGTCGTCGCCGCGCTAAACGGCCACGCGTTCGGGGGCGGAGCGGAGGTTGCGGTCGCCGCCGATATACGGGTGGCCGCCGACGACATCAAGATCGGGTTCAATCAGGTGTCCCTCGAAATAATGCCGGCTTGGGGTGGCGCGGAGCGGCTCGCGGCCCTCGTCGGCCGCGGCCGCGCGCTGATGCTCGCGGGCACCGGAGCCGTCCTCACCGCCGATCAAGCGGAAAGGATCGGGCTGCTGGATCGCGTGCTGTCGAGGGCGGCGTTCGAAACTGAGTGGCGCTCGTTGGCGCGCGCGCTGGCGGTTCGGCCGGCCAGCGATATCAAGCGCGTCATCTCGGGCGTGCCGGCCAGCGAGGCGGTCGCAGCTTTTGCCTCGCTATGGGTATCCGATGAGCACTGGGCCGCGGCAGACCGAGTGATGAAACGCAGCCGATGAATCAGTCGGCTATTCGAATTTATCGTCGGTGGCTGACTCGGTCAGCAACAAACCCGCGGCGGTATATGGATCGCACCGACCGTCAGCGACGGCGGCGGCCAAACCGGCGAGTTCAGGGTGGCAGTGCAGGCGAGTTTGCGCCAGAGAGAGGATCTGTGCCCGCGCTCGCGATGCCCTCCGGGCGGGGGTGTCGGCGCGGTGGTGGGCGTCGATCGCGTCCACCAAGTCGGTAACGCCCTCGGAGCGCGCTGCAACGAGTGTGAGGACTGGGGCCGATGTCTCGGCCCGCAGATCGCGGGCGGTTTGGTTCGCGCCGTCGCGGTCGGCCTTGTTGACGACCACAATGTCGGCCACTTCCAGCAGGCCTGCCTTCGCGGCCTGTACTGCGTCACCCGCACCGGGATTGAGGATGACGATGGTCGGATCGGCGACGGCGGCGATCTCGATCTCCGACTGACCGACACCGACCGTTTCCAGCACGATCAGGTCGTAGGACAGTGCGGCAAGCAAGCGGATCGCCGCAGGGACCGCGGCGGCGAGACCGCCGAGGTGACCGCGGGTTGC
>NZ_DATNJW010000395.1:0-14938 GCF_035603715.1 Mycobacterium sp.
CCTCATGCGGAAGCGCGCCCGATGTCTCGAGTCGCTGCACCGGTTCCTCGCGGCGCAGTCGTGCCAGCTCGGTGTAGGGGTCGCGCACGTCGCCGGAGATCGCGTCGTCGAAAGAACCGAAGTCGTCCAGGTCGTCGAAAAGCTGTTCCATCCCTATTCCCCATTTCCTTTGCGGCGCTTGGCCGCCATCGTCGCGAGGCGTTGCATCACTGGCTGCGGAATGACTTTCGTCGCGAACACCATTGCCTTCTGGGCGGTCGTCAACGGCCACGCCCCGTCCCGCATCGAGCCCTGCTTGGGTATGCCGAGCACGACCCGCGACATGTGGTGCATGCCGATGTCGGGAAGAATCCGGCTGGATACCAACAACATCGAGGCGTCCGGTCCCACACCGCGCCGGCGGAACGGCGCGGTGTCGACCAGCGCCTTGATTACTCCGTCGGTGAACTTCTCCGGCGGTCTGGCCATCCGCATCGCGAACCGCCCGCGGCTGTTCATCGTGTTGTGCAGCCGGGCGTACGGACCGGTGAAGTCGCGATCGTCGGTGGTGCCCGCGTCGGTGATGATCTCGGTGTCGTAGGTGCCGGCCACCAACACGGTGACGCCGAGTCCGAACGGCGCGATCTCGACCGCCATAGACTCACCCCACCGCTCGAGCGCCCCCTTGGCCGCCGAGTACGGTGCGGTGGCCGGCTGACCGCGTACACCGGCCGCGCTGGACACCAGCACGATGCGTCCTTCGCCCGCTGCCCGCATCGACGGCAGCAGAGCTTGAGTGAGCGCAACGGGACCTAGAACGCTGGTGGCAAACAGTCTCTGCCACAACGCCATATCGGTCTCTTCCACCATTCCCGCAGCGGAGATCCCGGCGTTGTGCACAACCGCAAACGGTGTGCCCACTGCTTCCGCGATGGTCTTGGCGGCTGCGGTGACCGATGCGTGGTCCATCAGGTCGAGCTGAACGCCGATCAACCGCTCGTCGTCGGCTTCCGCACCGGTGGCCTCGCGCAACCGCGCCATACCCTGCTCGGGTGTACGCATGGCTGCGACCACGCGCCACCCCTCGCGATACAGGCGCGCGGCAGTTGCGAAACCGAGTCCCCGGGAAGCGCCGGTGATGACGACGCTGCGAGCCTCAGCCATTCTTGCTCGCGCACGCGCCTTGGCCCGGTGGCGGTGCTTGGACGTGCGGGCGGCCGTTCGGTTCTCCGCTCGCCCAGGTCGACCAGATGCCCACCGAGTACGGGCCCTCCGCGCCGGCTTTCTCGTAATAGCCCTGCGGGTCATACACTTTCGCTTCCGGATAGGGCCACGGGCAGGCCACCGAGGTGGCGGCGTGGCTGACCTTTATGACCCAGAACCAGGCGCCGTAGGCGAAGTAAGACACGTTGATGATGGCGAACATCACCAGGAAGGTGCCCAACACCGGCCGGGTCGGGAAGATCTTGGCTTTGGCAGCAAGCTTTTCCGCGACCGACTTGCCGGTGTCGTCGCGGTAGCACAGGATCGCCGCGGGCACCATCACGAAGCAGACCGAGAACGACTCCCAGATCAGCGGGAACTGGAACGTGGTACCGGTAAAGACCGAACCCCACGGAATCACCTGCGAGTAGATGTACATGCCGGCGTGCGTGAGTTGGATCTCCAGCCAGGCGTCCATGATGAAACCGATTACGAGGACGATCGCGCCCAGGCACACCAACGGGTGGCGCGAAAAGTAGCTCGTGGGGCCGTATTTCGCCTGCAGCTTCCGAAGAATCCAAACGCCCGGGAAGTATGGGCCGAAGTAGAACATCACGTAGCCGAACACCACGAACGGTTCGACGGTCGGCGACAGCGATACCAGCGGCCATGATTCCGGCCAGTGGATCAGGTCGGGGTTGTAGACCGCGAACGGCGACCAGTTCATGATCGGGTCCTGCCACACGATCAGCGTGGTGCACAGGAACATCAGCATCACCGGGCTGCCCGGATTGCGCCGCCAGCCCCTGATGAAGACGATCAGTAGGGTGATCAGCGCGACGCACGTGGCCGCGTCGAGGAAGCCGATGTAGTCCAGCCCGAACAGGAACTTGACCGGGCGGGGCCGGCCGTGCACGTTCGGGTTGGCCACGCGCGGGTCGAGTACCCAGCGGCGATTCGCGATGAAGAACAACGTGAAGGCGGCCAGTGCGGCACCGGCGACCCAGCCGCCCCACTTGCGCTGCGGCGCAGCGGGTCTAGTGTCCGCGGCAACCGGAGCGGATTGATCGGTACTCATGTGTTCCTCACCCTTCTTCCCCGAAGCGGTCGACGAGGTGCGAGTTGACGCCGTCGGCGTCCAGCGTGCGGGCGACCAGATATCCGGCGCCCATCCAGGCGCGGCGAGTCCACTTGCCGAACGACACCCGGGTGCCGGGAGCGCCGGACGCGGCGGGCATCATCTTGACCCGCTCCAGCGCTTCCTTGACGCCGCGCGGGCTGAGCGGGTGGGCATCGCCGAACGCCCGCACCAATGTCGCGGCGACGTCGCGGTTGACCACCGTCACGCAGAACTCGGGGCGGCTGCCGTCGTACTTCTTCGCGTAGGCGTCGAGGAAGTCCTGCCCGATCTTGTTCGCCTCGTCGTACTGGTCGACGCCCGTCCAGCCCATGAACGCGTTCCACATGATCGGGTTCACCCACGCGTTCTGCCACGCGGTGGTGGTGAAGCGGGGCGGGTCCCAGCCGACCGCCTCCAGTGCGGGGTTGATGAACACGATGCCGAAGCCGAAGCCCAGGTGCACGATCGCTTCGGCCTTGGCATCGTGCAGCGTGCGCACGGCTTCGTTGATGTCCTGTGCGGTCTGTGCCACCGCGACTTCCGCGACGATCCGAATGCCCTTGCGCTGGCAGGCAGTTCGGAGATTCTTCAAGTAGCTCTGCCCGATCAGGCTCTGCTCCATCAGGACACCGATCTCGGTGATCCCCCGCTTGCCGATCAGGTCGGCCAGAAAGATCGGCTCGTCGGTCATCGAGCCTTGCGGGAACGAGAAGGTCCACTCGCCCAGCCAGTCGTCGGTGCCACAGACGCTGATCGCGGGCACCTTGAATCGCTCCTCGATCGCTTCCTTCATGGGCACGCAGTTGTCGGTGATGTTGGGGCCGAAGACCACGAGACAGCCCTCGTCGACAAGCTCCCCGTAAGCGTCGATCACCGCTTTGACCGAACCCTTGGGCAGACCCTCCACCTCGCGATAGATCATCTGCACGGGACGGTCCATCAGGCCCTGCTCCACCGCCTCCTCGAATATCAGGTCGAAAGTCTGTGTGAACGAGGCGAAAAGCTCCTCGGGGAACCCGGGCGGGAGCTTGAAGTCCATCAGGTAACCGACCTTGATCGGCTCAGCAGTGCTTTCGTAGGACATGGGACCTCCACTGGGACGCGCTCACCGCGTTTGTCCACCCGGCCTTGGCAAACCTAATATTTGTTCAGACCCTAGCGGCGCCGCTGATCCGAGTCAATCACCGGATCGGACAGACTCGCTCAGATAGACATTGATCATTTCTTTGAGGCTGCGGTTCACCGCGACGTCATCGGTGAGCGGGCCGGCGATCGCCGCCTCGGCCGCCGCGTGCATGGGCAGCCCCTCGGCGACGAGCCGACCGGCCGCGATAAGCACCCGGGTGGACGCGACCTCGCGCAGGCCACCGGCTTCCAGGCGGCGGATGGCTTGGCCGAATCGAACCAACTCGGCCGCTGTGGCGGTATCCACACCGGCTTCGTGCGCGACGATCCCCTCTTCGATGTCGGGCGCCGGAAACCCGAATTCGATGGCGACCATTCGCTGACGCGTGGAGTCCTTGAGGTCCTTCAGCACGCTTTGGTAGCCGGGGTTGTAGGACACCACCAAGCCGAACCCGGGTGCCGCGTCCAGCGTCACGCCGAGTCGTTCGATCGGCAGCTGACGTCGGTAATCCGCGAGCGGGTGCAACACGACGGTGGTGTCCTGACGAGCTTCCACCACCTCATCGAGGTAGCAGATGGCGCCGTCTCGCACCGCGCGAGTCAACGGGCCGTCGACCCACACCGTCTCGCCACCCTTCAGCAGATAGCGGCCGACCAGGTCCGCCGTGGTGAGGTCGTCGTGGCAGGCCACGGTGATCAACGGTCGGCCCAAATCATGGGCCATCGCCTCCACGAAGCGGGTCTTACCGCATCCGGTCGGGCCCTTGAGAAGGATCGACAATCCCTGGCGGTAAGCGGCCTTGAAAACGGCTTCTTCATTGCCGATTGCCGTGTAATAGGGCCGGGCGGCGCCTGCTGTCGAGGCGACCCCGTTTTGGTGAGCGAGCGTGGGCTCGTTAGCCATTACTACCCTTCCGCCGGCCGCTGCGTTGCGGTGAATGGAGCCTAAGTGGAACAGATGTTAGTTTCAAGGAATCCTCGCGCGTCGCGGTCCGTCATGAGACTCGCCTCCGCACCTCGGCCGAGCGAATCGCCGAACGGAACAGTGGCCCAATAACACTCGTGAGTTGATCGGGACGACCGATGCTGGCGTGCGCCGTGCTTCCGAATACTCTGCGCAGGGATTCGACGTCGGTACCCGCCCCCACCGTCAGGCAGACGCAGCCGGTGCCGCGGCGACGCGCTTCGCTCAACGCACGGCGCGCATCCGCCGCGCCGTAGGCCCGCTCGTACCCGTGGTCGTAGGCCAGCCCGTCGGACAGCACCACCAGCAGCCGTCGCGATGTACCGCCACGCGCTTCCAGCACCGCCGCACCGTGCCGGATCGCCGCGCCGAGTCGCGAGTACGCGCCCGGTTCCAGGCTGTTCAACCGCCTGATCACCTGGCTGTCGAGGTGGTGGTCGAATCGCTTGACCGGAACCATGTTCACCGCGCTTCGGCCCTGCGAGTAGTAGGCGTAGAGCGCGACGCGGTCGCCCAGATCGTGCAGGGCGACGGTGAGGTTGGCGACCGCGGTGCGCTGTTGCTCGTGCACGGTTCGGCCCAGGGTGCCAGGCTCAGCGCTCGAACCTGAGATGTCCAGCAGCAGCAGAACTGACAAGTCACGTCGCCGTCGCAGGCTATCCAGATACACCGCCTCGTCGGGCACCGAACCCGCCATCACTTCGACGTGCGCCTCGACCGCCGCATCGATGTCGATGTCGTCGCCCTGCGGCTGACGGTGCCTGCGGTGCAGGCCCATTCCGAGCCGCGCCAGCGGGCGTCGCACGCCGATGGCATCGTCGATCGCCGAGCTCGCCGATCCCTTTGTCGCAGCCTCGATTTCGAATACCGTGCACCATTCCGGCCGATAGCTCTTGCGGCTGAAATCCCATTCCGGATATTTCACCCCCCGGGATCGCAGGTCGGCAAGGTGATCGATGACGTTCTCACCCGACGCGGACGCCAGCGATGACACCGCGTTCGCACCGCGTTTGCCGGAGTTGATCCGATGCGTCGGGGTATCCGCGCCCGGCGGCCCTCCACCGCTTCCGGTCTTGCGCGCCGAGGACAGCATTTTCTTCAGCCACTTGCCGATGAATCCGCCGCCGCCGACTGGGCTGGTGAACAGGTCGGGATCGTCGCTGTCGTCGTTCTCGTCGTCGCCGAGGTCCGTCAACTGCTGGGATTGTTCGCGTCGCGGGACATGTGCCGGCGCTTCTGCCTCGGCCTGCTTCGCCGCACGCGCGCTTACCGCCAGCACCTTGGTGGCGCGGATGATGCCGAATTCGGCTGGCGGATCGTCGATCTGCCCCTTGCCGGACGCCACGGTCAGCGAGTCCGCCGGCGAACCGCTGCGTGCGGCGACGTCGGCGGCACCCAACGAGGTCAGCACCCGCGGCAACACAGCGGCGTTGGCGACTAGTGCACGATGACCCTCGATCGCCAAATAGCGTCTGGCCAAACGGGAATGGCGGGCCATCGGACGCACGACGTCGGGATCGAGGCTGCCCGCGGCGATCATCGATGCCTGGACGGCGATGGCCGCCAGGTTCGTCCGGAAAGGCGCCGATGTATCGATGAAGACCGTCTGGCCATCCGTCCACGGTGGATCGCCCGGAAGCTGTCCATCGACTGCCACTGGTCGGCCGGCAAAGGCAGTGGCAAACATGCCGAAGTCGTGCAAGAGGTCAGCATCACCGCCTTCCGTCATCGGCCACCTCCGTCATCGATCCGACCAAATATCTGTTCCACAGTAGAGGCCCGGCTCGATCGGAGTCAACGAGACACCACAGCCATCGGTCACGTCGAGTTCGTCATGGTCGAGCCGGCCGACGCAGTTGACCAAATATCTGTTCCCTCGTAGAGTCCGACGTGATCGCAGCTCAGGAGGCAGAGACATGGATGTCGAGCAGCTGCTCACCACCACCCGGTCCGCCCGCAGATCGTTGGATGTGGATGCACCGGTCGACCTCGAAGAGATCCGCGACTGCCTCCAGATCGGGCTTCACGCGCCCAATGGGTCCAACCAGCAATCGTGGCACTGGGCGGTGATCACCGACGCCGCGCTGAGAGAAACGATCGCCGAGCTGTACCGCGAGGCATATCTGAGCAAAGTCGGCGGACAGCTCATCGCCGATGTCATGCCCGCGGGCACTCCCGAAGCGCGACTCATGACGTCGACGGAGTGGCTCGTGCAGAATCTCGCGAAGGTGCCGGTGCTGGTGATCCCGTGTTACGAGTCAAGTTATCCCCGCACGCCAGGGGACGAGTCTTTCTACCACGCAACGCTTTACGGCTCGATCTTCCCCGCCGTGTGGAATTTCCAGCTGGCGCTGCATTCTCGCGGTTACGGAACCTGCATCACGACGCTGCATTTGCATCACGAGAAGGAAGTCCGAGCCTTGCTGGGCATGCCCGAAAGCCTGACCCAAGGCTGCCTGCTGCCGGTAGCGCGATTACGGGGTGGCCGTGAGTTCGGCCCCGCGCCGCGTAGACAGTCCGACGATGTGATTCGGATGAACTCCTGGAAAGACGAGGACCAGTCGTGACGGTAAACGCCGAACTCGTGGCAAGACTCCAAGAACTCAGCGACCGCGCCGAGATTCACGACTGCATGCAGCGGTACGCCAGGGGTCCGCTCAGCGCCAAGCGCCCCGCTGCGTTGTGAGCAGCGGCGTCGATGAGGCACATCGCTGCGAGTTCATCGTTAAGATCCGGCAATGCAGACCCTGCTCTTCAAGCTCGGGCTGGTCCTGTTCCTCATCGGCCTGCTGACTGGATTCGCCATTCCGGCACTGAAGAACCCGCGGATGGGCCTGACGAGCCACCTCGAAGGTGTCCTCAACGGCATGTTCCTGGCGCTACTCGGCCTGTTGTGGCCGCATGTCCATCTCCCCCACGCCTGGGGCGTTACCGCGGTCGTCCTGATCGTGTATTCCGCGTTCGCCAACTGGCTCGGAGCATTGCTCGCGGCTGCGTGGGGCGCCGGCCGCAAACTGGCGCCGATCGCTGCGGGAGACCACGAAGCCTCGACGGCCAAAGAGGCCGTCTTCGGTTTCCTGTTGATATCACTGTCGGTGGCGATCGTGATCGGTGTCGTCATCGTCATCGCCGGACTCTGACGCCCTAGCCGCCAGGGCAGGGCCCGGGAATCCACATGCTCCAGCACATACCGGGGGGCGGGGGCAGATAAGGGCCGGGGGCCGGAAGGCTCTGCGGCGGTGGAGGATTGGGTCCTTCGTAAATGCCTTGACCTTGATTGCCCTGGTCGAAGGCCACGTGATAGTAGGTGTGGCAGACGTTCATGTCCCAGGTCACCGGGTCGTGAACATGGTTCTGGGTCAAGTGAAACAAGGAATCACCTGGGCACCAGCGATTGGGGCCCCAGCACACATGGTTGACCATTGCGGCGGGTCCACAATCGTCATCCGCTTGGGCGACACCTGCACCGACGCCGGCCGCAGCGAAGCCGCCTGACACCAACATCGCCGCCGCCCACCCTGCGGTTAGTTGCTTCATGCCCAGGGATTTTGCTCTTCCGCAATTTCTAGCGCATCGGGCAATTGCCCCATTTATCCGGCAAGTTTCAGCGCGGAGGACCGAGAATGATCTGCCCGAACTTGTCCGCTCCCTCGGCCATCCGTTCGGGCGTGATTTCGAAGCCGTCCGGGCGCGGCGTTGCTTTGTCACGGCCGGCATGACGGAACATGCCTTCGATTCCCGCCGGTGTGTTGATCATGAGCAGATCCGCTTTTTTGGATGTGATGCGGTATGCGTGCGGAATGTTCTTGGGCAAGAAGACGATTCCGCCTTCAGATAGCTCCATCTCCTGGTCGTCCAACCAGAGCAGTGCCGTGCCTTTGATCAGCATGAAGACCTCATCTTCACGCGTGTGCTTGTGATACGGGGGTGCTTCGCCCTCGCTCACGTCGAAACGTCCCACCATCAACTGGCCATTTGTGGCCTTGCCGTCGAGCAAGATCGCCAGTGTGCCGCCGTCGAGCCATTCCAATTGCTGCTGCTGCTCCGGTTGCGCCAGGTATGCCATGCTCATGCGTCGTCCCCATTCGGTGTCAGCGGGAGTTGGGCGACTTCGATGTCAGACATCGAGCCTATCCAGCTACGCCCACCGATGCGCAGGACCAGCGCCTCGAGGCGCTAGATCGCGAGGCTGGCGAGCAGACGCAGGCTTTCCTCGGATGGTGAACCGGGATCGGCGTGGTAAGTGACGATCATCTGACGCTGATCCAGCAGGTGCAGGATGGTGTAGTGCAGATCCAACGGCCCGACTTGTGGATGGTCGAAGGCCGTGGGCCCGATGCTTCGATGTTTGACGTCGTGACGCGCCCACAATGCGGCAAAGCGCTTGCTGGCGATGCAGAGTTCGCCGATCAGCTCGACTAGTTCGCGATCGGGAGGTTCGGCGCCGAGTACGGCTCGCAGAAACGGGACCATCCTAGATGTGAACCCGTCCCAGTCGCGGTGAAGCATGCGCATTTCGGAACCGAGAAATGTTGCCCGCAGGATGTTTTCGCCTGGGGTAAAGACCCGTGACAGCGCCAGGGCCAGGTGGTTGGACGCCAGTATCGTCAGGTTCCTGTTCACGACGAACGTCGGAGTAAGGGACCAACTGTCAATGAGTGTTTGCACGGCCGGGTCGACTCTTTCGGGGACTGAGCGTCGGCGCCGACGCATTGCCGGGCGAGCAAGTTCGCGCAGGTAGGTGGCTGCGTCTTCGTCAAGCTGCAGCGCGCGGGCGAGGCCGTCGAGAACTTGGTCGGAGGGCTGATGGTCACGTCCTTGCTCGAGCTTCAGGTAGTACTCGGTGCTGATGCCGGCAAGCATGGCGACTTCTTCGCGACGCAATCCCTCAACTCGTCTACGCTCGCCACCCGGCAGCCCGACATCATCGGGTTTGAGCAATTCTCGGCGGGCCCGCAGGAAACCCGCCAGCCCACCGGATGTTTCCATCGATCAAGGTTAGGTTGCCGCGTCGAAGAAAGAGTGGGCCTGGGATTACCAGTAACGACGTGGCCTGGATACCCGCTGTGTGCGGGTGCATCGTGGTCGCGTCGCAACGAGCGACTAGCGGCCGATCGCCGCTGCCTCCATTAAGGAATTGCCATGCCTAATCGGACGTACGGGCCCACGACGACCGCCGCCGAGATCGTCAACGAGGTGGACCTGCGTGGCCGCCGCGCCATCGTGACGGGCGCGAGTTCCGGGATCGGCGTCGAGACGGCGCGCGCGCTCGCGTCGGCTGGCGCTGAGGTGACCTTGGCGGTTCGCAATGTTGAGGCCGGCGCGAAAGTCGCCGACGAGATTGGCGCCAGCCTTCCACCGGGCTCAGCAGCGGCGCAGGTGGCCCGGTTGGACCTGGCCGATCCGGCCTCGGTGGCCAGCTTTGTGCGCGAGTGGAACGAGCCGTTGCACATCCTCGTCAACAATGCCGGCGTGATGGCCTTGCCACAGCTCACCCGGACCGCTCCCGGCTATGAAATGCAGTTCGCCACAAACCATCTCGGCCATTTCGCGCTGACCACAGGGCTGCATCGCTGGCTGGCTGCGGCGAAGGGCGCCCGCGTGGTATCCGTTGCTTCGATCGGGCACCTGTTCTCCCCAGTGGTCTTCGATGACTTGCACTATCGGTTCCGCCCCTACGATCAGTGGACGTCCTATGGTCAGTCCAAATCCGCCAATGTGCTGTTCGCCGTCGGCGCCGCGCAACGCTGGGCCGATGACGGGATCGCGGTAAACGCGCTGATGCCCGGCAATGTCGCCAGCACCGCGCTCGCACGGCACATGGGTGCTGAGGACCTCGCTAACTTCGGCGAAACGACCGAATTGGCGTTGCCTCCGGTGAAGACAATCGAGCAAGGCGCCGCCACTTCGGTCTTGATGGCCGCCAGTCCCGACGTCGAAGGGGTCACCGGCCGTTATTACGAGGACTGCGCCGAGGCCAAAGTCGTCGCTGAGCGCGGTACCCACACCGGCGGCGTTGCACCCTATGCACTTGACCCGAGCAATGCCGATCGCCTCTGGCACATCTCCACCGACCTGACCCAATAGGCCTGCGGACGTCGGCGTCTCGCCGGAGGCGGAATAGCTCTATGCGCTGCACGGGTTGCGGTAGTAATGACGTCTTCAGACATCACCACCCCCGACCTCGGCCGGTTCGGCTTCTTCGGACTTGGCGCGACCCCCGAAGAAGCGCAGGAGATCGAACGGCTCGGCTACGGCACAATTTGGGTAGGCGGTTCGCCGCCCGCCGAATTGTCGTTCGTCGAGCCGCTTTTGGACGCGACCACCACCCTCAAGGTGGGCACTGGCATCGTCAACATCTGGACGGCGGCCGCCAAGCCCGTCGCCGAGTCGTTCCACCGCATCAACGCCACCTACCCCGGCCGCTTCGTGCTCGGCATCGGGGCAGGCCATCCCGAAGTGCAGGGGCAATCCGGTAAGCCCTACCAAGCGCTGGTGTCATACCTTGACGAACTCGACGAATATGGCGTACCGGCCAACCAACGAGTGCTCGCGGCACTCGGCCCGCGGGTGCTGAAGCTGGCGGCCGAACGCGCCGCCGGCGCGCACCCGGCCAACGCGACGCCCGAACACGCCGCACAGGCCCGCGCGATCATCGGGCCGAATGCACTCCTAGCGCCTGTACACAACGTGGTGCTGTCTGCCGACGCCGAGGAAGCGCGGGCGATCGCGCGCAAGGGATTGGACCATTACTTCAGCCTGACGAACTACGTAAGTAGTTGGAAACGGCTAGGTTTCACTGACGCCGACGTAACGCGGCCCGGCAGCGACAGGTTCATCGACGCCGTGGTCGCCCACGGGACGCCTGATCAAGTCGCCGAGCGTCTCGGCGAGTATCACCAGGCCGGTGCCAACCATGTCGCGATCCTGGTGTCGGGCGTGTATGACAATGCCTTGGCATTGCCGGTATTGGCCGAACTCGCTGGGCCACTTGGCCTGTCGCGTTAAGGTCAGGCCCAACGATTTACCGGGCCGACGAGGGGTGACTGAGCGTGAACGTGGCTAGTTTGTTTGAGCTGCACGGCAAGAATGCGCTCGTGACGGGCGCCTCCAGCGGTATCGGCAAGCAGGTGGCGCTGGCGTACGCCCAAGCCGGGGCCGCAGTAGCGATCGCCGCCCGACACCCTGCGCCGCTGCAGGAGTTGGCCGCCGAGATCGCTGCCGGCGGCGGAACGGCGGTGCCGATCGTCTGCGACGTCACCGAGCCCGAACTGGTATCCGCCATGCTGAACCGGGTCGACGACGAGTTGGGCGGGATCGACATCGCCGTGTGCAACGCCGGGATCATCGCCCTCCACAGCCTGCTGGACATGCCGCTGGAGGATTTCCAGAGCATTCAGAATACGAACGTCAACGGTGTCTTCCTGACGGCGCAGGCGGCGGCGCAGGCCATGGTCGCCGGGAATCGCGGTGGAACGATCATCACTACGGCATCGATGTCGGGCCACATCATCAACACCCCGCAGCAAGTGGGCCACTACTGCGCGTCGAAGGCAGCTGTCATCCACCTGACCAAGGCGATGGCGATGGAGTTCGCACCACACAACATCAGGGTCAACAGCGTCAGCCCGGGCTACATCCTCACCGAACTGGTCGAGCCGCTAGGCGAGTACCACGCGTTGTGGGAGCCGAAGATCCCGCTCGGACGCTTGGGCCGGCCCGAGGAACTCGTCGGCATATATCTCTATCTTGCGAGCGACGCGTCGAGCTATATGACCGGATCCGACATCGTGATCGACGGCGGCTACACCTGCTGGTAAGGGGCGCCTTGCGCTCGGGAGAACTTGCTCCAGCAGCGGAACATACGCGGGATGCGATAAATTTTCCGACGGTCGAATCCACACGTCGCGCGGCGGCGGCGCTCGCCAAGATCAGACGCCGCGGCACAAGAGGGGGTCTGTGAGCACCGAACCGCCGCTGCTGCTCGCGCTTGACCTGATCGGGACTTTCGTCTTCGGCCTGAACGGAGCACTGACAGCGGTGCGCTATGCACGGCTCGACATCGTGGGTGTCATTGCGCTTGGTATGGCTACGGCGTTGGGCGGCGGAGTTATTCGAGATGTTCTCATCGGTTCCATACCGCCTGCGACCTTTCGTGATTGGCGTTTCTTTGCGCTCGCGGTCGCCGGTGGACTTATCGCGTTCGTCCTCAGCAGGCACCTCCATCGATTAGAGACGTCGATCACGGTTCTTGACGCGATCGGGCTCAGCGTCTTCGCGGTCATCGGCACCAACAAGGCTGTTTCCTTCGGACTGGGGGTAGGGCCGGCGCTTCTGTTGGGCGCCGTCACCGCAGTGGGCGGCGGCACCATTCGGGACACACTCATCGGAAAGATTCCAACGGTGCTTCGCAGCGAGCTATATGCGATCCCCGCGCTGGTCGCCGCAGCGATCACCGTCGCCGCGATGCGGATGGGTCTTTACGGACTGCCGACCGCCCTGGGAGCCGCGGCGGTCTGTTTCGCTATCCGGATGCTCGGCGTCCGGTTTGACCTGAACGCACCATTCCCGCGTGGAGCCCTCGGCGACCGAGGAGATCCACCCGATTCGGATCCTCCGCATTCCCCTAGAGACGGGCGATGATCCACCGGGCGAGCCCGAGTCAGCTAGCGCCAGCCGCGATCACCTGGTCTACCTCGACGGCCCGGTCGGCCATCTCGGCGTGTGCCCTTTCCAGCGCCTCAGCCTGATCCTCATCGGCCTTCATCAGCGTCTCGATGTCTAAGCCGCCCATGTCGAGAACACCCATGTCCCTGAAGGCGTTCTGCACCTTGTCGCCCCACAAGCCGATGTCCTTGACGATCGGCACGATGCGGCTGAACAGGTGCGAGCGGAACTGAATCATCAGCGGCGACCGGTCGACCCACTCGGCGCACGCCTCGACGTCCATGCCAAGGGTTTCGAAGACCTCCTCGCCACGGAACCGGTCGCGCATCAGGTAACAGGCGTCGACGACAAACTCTTCACGATCGCCCCGTTCTGCCTCGGTCAGCTCGGAGTAGTAGTCCTTCAGCGAGATTCGGCCGAACGCGACGTGCCGGGCTTCGTCCTGCATGACGTAGGCCAGCACCTTCCTGGCCAGCGAGTCCTGGGCCGACATATCCCGCAGCACTCCGAAAGCGGCGAGTGCGAGCCCTTCGATGAGGACCTGCATGCCGAGGTAGGGCATGTCCCAGCGCGAGTCGCGCAGCGTGTCGTCCAGCAGCGCGGTCAGGTGCTTATTGATCGGGTAGACCATGTCGCACTTCTCCTGCAGGAGTCGCGAGAAAGCCTCGACGTGCCGGGCCTCGTCCATGGTCTGGGTGGCCGCGTAGAACTTCGCGTCCAGGTCCGGGACGACCTCGACGATCTTGGCCGCGCACACCATCGCACCCTGCTCGCCGTGCAGGAACTGCGAGAGCTGCCAGGCCTGGAAGTGCTGGCGCATCTCGGCGCGACGTGCGTCGTCTGCGGCGTCCCACATCGGGCTGCCGAACAGCGGATGGAACTCGTCAGGCAGCTCGATCGGGTTCATCGGGTCGACGTCTTGCGCCCAGTCGATGCGCGACTGGGCATCCCACTGCTTGTCCTTTCCCTTTTGATACAGCGAAAGGAGTCGAGCGCGACCGTCGTCGTATTCCCAGGTGAAGCGCGCATCACCGGCACTAGGGACCTCCCACGAATAGGGCGCGGGCACGTCCGTGTACTTGTCCTTGGTGGTCATGAGCTGCCGCCTTTCTACCCAGGGTGACCAGCGGTCATGTGACGGGTATCACATTGCACCGCGTGTGGCAGCCGCGTCAACCCTGACGGGCGGGGCTAACGATCATCGCGGTTCGCGATAGCAATCGTCACTCGGGTGCGGTAGGACTCTCCCAGTAGCGCACTACTGAATTTTCGCCGTTTCAAACGCCAAGGAGAGCGGCATGACGACAGACCAGACTGGCCACCACGCGGTGTCGTCCGAGGGCGTGGTGACCGTGACGGAGACAGGTTCGGGGACGTATACGCAGCAGATTGACGCCGGGCACCACCAGCTCGTCGCCGACGAGCCACAGCCGATTGGCAACGACACCGGGCCAACACCCTACGATCTGCTCCTGGCCGCGCTCGGGGCATGTACCTCGATGACCGTCCGGATGTACGCCAACCGCAAAGGCTGGCCGCTCGAGCGAGTTCGAGTGACGTTGCGGCACTCACGCATTCATGCGGAAGACTGCGCCGACTGCGAAACCCGCAGCGGCTGGATCGATCACATTGATCGCGACATCGAGTTGGTCGGCGACCTCGACGACGCGCAACGGCAACGGCTATTGCTCATGGCCGAACGTTGCCCTGTTCATCAGACCTTGACGTCAGAGGTCGCCGTCGCCACGTCCTTGCTATGACAGCCGGCGCCCCCGGCCTGATGATCACCCGTCGTCGTCAATCAGTGCGGTGACTTGAATCTCGACCCGCATTGTTGGATTTGCGAGGGCGGCGACGCCGATGCACGTCCACAGCGGAGC
>NZ_DATNJW010000396.1:0-4741 GCF_035603715.1 Mycobacterium sp.
CGCGTGTTACGCGGAATGGCTGTGGTCCGAACACAGTGGCGGTCGCACCGCCGACGAATGGGCCCGCCACTATCACCAGAAGCTACGCAACTCGCCGCAGGATCTGCTGGTGACCGATCCCGGGCCGCGCGACATGTTCGACGACCGGGTGTACAAGCGCGGCGCGTTGACCCTGCACGCGCTGCGTCGACGGTTGAGCGACGAGAAGTTCTTTGCGCTACTGAAGGATTGGACGACCCGCTACCGACACGGCAACGCCGTCACCGACGACTTCACCGGCCTGGCGGCCGGCTACAGCGATGTATCGTTGTCGGGCCTGTGGGACAGCTGGCTGTACTCGAAGGCCGTGCCTTAACGGGTCGATCAGCTGTTGAGTGCCGGCTCCGCCGCCAGCTCGGGCAGTCCCACCCGTCGACGCACGGTCCGTGAATGAGTGATCAACTCGGCCGTGACGGCGCCCAGCGCGCCCACGGCCGCTGCACCCCACATCGACCAAGCGCCGTGCGCCAACAGGAAAAAGCCGAAGACTGCGGACACCGCCAGCAGCGCATACCGGACTTGTGTCCAGCGGGCCGGGCCGCCCAGTCGCAGGGAGACCAGCATGCCCAGCACCAATGCGACAGAGTGCCCGACATCGGTGAAATCGTCGCCCAGTGCGGCCGCGGCGATACCGACCGGCAGCCACCAGCCGATCCAGGCCGGTCGCCAGCGCTCAGGTATCGCGGCTGTCAGCGCGCCCAGCACGGCTACCGCGCCGTAGCTCACCCCGACATCGCTCGCGCGCGAAACCGACAGCGGCAGCCAGCCGAATTCGATCGCCGCGGTGAGGCCGATGGCGACCAGCAGCGTCGCACCGATATGGCCGGTGACGAACACGATGGCCAGCCGCCCGCTCCGCCAGATCAATTCAGCCAGGGCCAGCAGGCACACCAGGCACGGCAACCAGAAGTACATCGGACCGGATTCAGTGACGAACGCGCTGTCCAGCAGGGTGGCCACGTGACCGTGTGCGAGGTTGTGCAGATTGGTGCTGGCCTGTGCGATGACGTGCGCACGCGCGCGCGGCCCGAGGTCCACGAGCGCCGCGCTGACTCCGATCAGCACGGCCGCGTAGCCCAACGTGATCCGCACGCGTGAAAGGCGCGACAAGATCTGCACAATCATCGCCATCTACTATGCCTGCGGAGTCTCGTCATCCGCGCTTTCAAATCCTGATAAGTCGCTGACATTCTCCCTGGACAGCTTGAGCCGGTAGATGGCCAAATCAGGCGGCAGACCAGCGGGTTTACTCGCAAAGACCGGCCAATGCACGCGCTTGGCGGCGACGCCGAGTGTGACCAAGTCGTGCGGGTCAAGCTGGTCCAGTGTGGTTCCCGACACCATCACGCCGCCCCGTGTTGCGCGCTCCATCACTCGCGCGGCGACGTTGACGTCGACGCCGAGCCAATCGGCCGCCAGCCGCTGGGGTCGACCGGTGTGTATCCCGACCCGCATTCGCGGCTTGTAGCCGTCGACGTCGACCGATTTCAGCGCCCGCTTGGCCTCCAAGACCGCACCGACCGCGACGAGCGGGTCGGCGAACACCGCCATGGTCCCGTCGCCCATCCGCTTGACGATGTGCCCGCCGGCGTCCAGCAGCGGCGCTTCGATCGCCCGCGCCACTCGCCGCAAGAGTTTGAGAGTGGCGTCATCGCCGGCGTGCAAAGACCAAGTCGAGAAACCCACCAGGTCTGTGAAAACGATGGTGACCTCTTGGTTTGCCGGACGTCGGGACACTGCCTCGGTCACGGCCTGCCACACCTGCAGCGCGCCGAGACCGACCTCTCGCGACGCGCCACCGCGTTCGCCCAACAGGCGGCCCGTGGCCCGGGCCGCGGCGCGCGGTCCGCCCTGGCCGGCCGTCGAGAGCGGGTCGCCGAAGTCGGGATCGCCGGGCAGGAGTCTGCGCGCCCGCCGGACCAGCGAAATCATGCCTGGGTTTTGGTTTGTGCTGCGCAGCCATTCCGCCGCGTCACGTATCGGCGCCGGCGAACGCTGCCTTGAGTCATGCGATTCCGATGTGGCCACCGTTTGATCGGGCTCGCCGGACGCCGCGTGCGGCCCAAGTTCCACAACGCTCAGGGTAGGTGGTGTCCGGAGAGACCGGCAACGAGGTTCATGGTGGTGTCCGACACGATCTGCGGTGAACCACCTGATCACGGCGTTGCGACGGCCGCGTCGACACTCGGTAACAGTGCAGCGCGACGCGCCCCGAAATTGTAGACAACGTGCGTTGTCATCATTATCGTGATCTCATCATCGCCCATCAGGACTGGGAGGCCGTGATGACAGTGACGTCGATGCCCTCCAAGCGGCCGCGTACCTCCGCTGCGCGCCGGCCGGCCGAACCGGACAACAAGACAATCTCGGCAGCTCCGCTGGGGCCGGACTCGCTGACGTGGAAGTACTTCGGCGACCTGCGCACCGGGATGATGGGCGTCTGGATCGGCGCGATCCAGAACATGTATCCGGAACTAGGTGCCGGCGTCGAGGAGCATTCAATCCTGTTGCGCGAGCCGCTGCAGCGGGTGGCGCGCTCGGTGTACCCGATCATGGGCGTTGTCTACGACGGCGGCCGGGCGGCCCAGACCGGTCAGCAGATCAAGCAGTACCACCACACCATCAAGGGCGTCGATTCCACCGGCCGGCGGTACCACGCGCTGAACCCTGAGACGTTCTACTGGGCGCACGCCACCTTTTTCATGCTGGTGATCAAGGTGGCCGAGTACTTCTGTGGCGGGTTGACCGAGGCCGAAAAGCGTCAGCTGTTCGACGAACACGTGCAGTGGTACCGGATGTACGGGATGAGCATGCGACCGGTTCCCGAGTCCTGGGAGGAATTTCAGGATTACTGGCAACGGGTCTGCCGTGATGAGCTGGAGATCAACCAGGCCACGCTGGATATCTTCCAAATCCGGATCCCTAAACCGAAATTCGTGTTGATGCCCACCCCGGTGTGGGATCAGCTGTTCAAACCGCTTGTTGCGGGCCAGCGTTGGATCGCGGCCGGATTGTTCGAGCCATCGGTGCGCGAAAAGGCCGGCATGCGTTGGACACCGAGCGATGAAGTAGTACTGCGACTGTTCGGGAAGCTGGTCGAGCTGGCGTTCCTGGCGGTTCCCGACGAAATCCGGTTGCATCCGCGTGCGCTGGCCGCGTATCGCCGCGCGGAGGGCCGTGGTTCGGTCGACGCCCCGCTCGTCGAGGCGCCTGGCTTCATGGCGCCGCCGTCAGACCGACGCGGGCTGCCGATGCACTACTTCCCGCCGCGGAAATCGATCATCGAGCGCGCCGGTTCGCTGGTGCACACCACGTTCTCGCTGGCCGGATTGCGTCCCGCGCGGGGCCGCGGCAAAGCTGCCTAGTCGCCAGAACCGGCCCGCTGCGCCCGGGCGCTTTGATACAGGCAAATAGCCGCTGCCGCAGCCACATTGAGGCTTTGCGCACTCCCGGACATCGGTATGGTCACGCGGTTGTCGGCCCGTTCTGCCAGCTGTGTTGACAATCCGTGGGCCTCGGCGCCGAACAGCCACGCCGTCGGCGCCGTCAGGTCGGCGTCATCGAGCGACAGCTCACCGTCCACGGTGGTGGCCAGTACCCGCAGCCCGGCGGCCTGCAGTGTGCTGACGGCCGCGTCCACTTCGGGTTCGACGACGACCGGCATCGCGAAGATGCTGCCGGCCGACGCCCGCAGGCATTTTCCGTTGTACGGGTCGACGCTGTGTCCGGCGAAGACCACGGCGTCGGCGCCCATGGCATCGGCGATGCGGATCAGGGTGCCCGCGTTTCCCGGTTCACCGATTTCGACGCCGACGGCGACCAGTCGAGGCGCGCTCAGCAGAACGTCCTGCAAAGGCGGACTGGGCAATTCGCAGACTGCCACCAGGCCGGCCGGAGTCACGGTGTCCGACAAGGCTTTCGCGGCACGCTCGTTGACAAGGTGGACCGATGCGTCGTGCGTCGCCAACAGATCGGCGTACCGCAGCGCGGCGGCCTCGGTTGCGAAGACCTCGCGGATCAGCCCACGCTGCGATGCCGCTTCGACCAGATTCGCGCCTTCGACCAGGAACCGTCGGCTCCGGCGACGAGCGACCTGCCGGTGCAGTTTGACTGCGGCGACAACCCGGGTCGATCGTTCCGTGAGCACCGAGTGCGGTTGAGATCCGATTGTCCGGCTCTCCCCCGCAAGCGGGGGGAACCCCACCTCGTCGCGCTGCGCGCGCCGCATCGTCACCGGACCTGTTCGGCCGGGCGAGGTTAGGCGGCCTCTCCGGACGGCGCGTTGACGTCGTCGGGCAGTGCGGCCCGCGCGACACCGACCAACGCGGTGAACGCCGCGGGATCGCTGATCGCGATCTCGGCGAGGTTCTTGCGGTCGACCTCGACGCCGGCGGCCTTCAGGCCCTGGATCAGCCGGTTGTAGGTGATGTCATTGGCCCGAGCAGCGGCGTTGATCCGTGAGATCCACAGCTTGCGAAACTCACCCTTGCGTGCCCGACGGTCGCGGTAGGCGTAGGTCAGCGAATGTAGCTGCTGCTCTTTGGCTTTGCGGTACAGGCGAGACCGCTGGCCGCGATAGCCTTTGGAAGCCTTCAGGATGGTGCGGCGCTTCTTTTGGGCGTTGACTGCCCGCTTCACGCGTGCCATGGGGTGTTCCTATCTCGTTGGGAAGTGGTTGTTCCGGCGCTTGTGCTGCCGGTCA
>NZ_DATNJW010000397.1:0-2192 GCF_035603715.1 Mycobacterium sp.
ACCGTAGCGGCTGTACGGACCGACCGTGGTGATGACGACCTGCGTCCGGGCGGCCATCTCGTCCAGCGTTGACGGCGACGACGCATCCGCGGTCAACACCTGCCAGGACTGCGCCGACTCGCCGAGTGTTTCGCGGATCGCCAGCAGACGGTCGGGCGAGCGGCCGGCCAGCGCGATGCGCGCGTTCCCGCCGGCCCGGGCGAGGTATTCAGCGGTCAACTTGCCCACGAAGCCGGTTGCCCCGTACAAGACGATGTCGAATTCGCGCGTTGCAGTCACGGGCGCGACGCTACTCCGAGTACCTCCGGCAATTCGGCGCTCTCCCCCAGCACGTGTTCGGCCAGGAAAGCCAGCACCACCTGGTACCAGATCTTGGCGTGTTGCGGCGCAAGGACCCAGTGGTCCTCGGACGGGAAATACAGGAATCGGTGCGGACTGCTGCCGTCTTCGCCGGCCGGCAGCGCCGAGGAGGCCAACAGCTCGTACCAGAGCCGCAGGCCTTCACCGATCGGCACGCGGTAGTCCTTGTCGCCGTGGATGACCAGCATCGGCGTGCTGATCCGGTCGACGAAATGGTGTGGCGAATTGGCGGCGGTCATCTCCGGCGTCATCTCGCGGCGCCAGTAGTAGGCGTGATCGGTTGTCGGACTGAATTGGTCGAGCGCCCACAGGCTGGCGTGGGTCACGATCGCGGCGAAACGGTTGGTGTGACCGGCGATCCAGTTGGCCATGTAGCCGCCGAACGAGCCGCCCATCGCCGCGATCCGGGTCGCATCGATGCGCGGATGGGCGCACGCCGCATCGGTCGCCGCCATCAAGTCGTCGAACGGCGGTCCGCCCCATGCGCCCCAGCCCCGCTGGATGAAGTCTTGGCCGTAGCCGGTCGACAGTGCGGGATCGGGCAGCAGCACCGCGTAGCCCTTGGCGGCCATCAGCCAGGGATTCCATCGCCAGGCCCAGTCGTTCCAGCTGCCCAGCGGGCCGCCGTGCACCCACAACAGCAGCGGGGCCGGTGCATGATCTTCGGGCAGCACCAACCAGGACCGCACCGTTGTGCCATCCGCGAGGGAGGTGGTGGTCTCGGTCAATGTTCCTGGCAGGCTTGGCAAGTCGACGCATGGCAGCACGGTGACAACGCCACCGGGATCGATCCGCACCGGATGTGGCGGCGCCGCATAAGAACTGCGCAAGGCAAACAGCGCACCGCCCGGCGCCGCGACGACGTCGGTGTAGGCGAAGTCGTCGTCGGTGAGCTGGGTGACCGTCGATGTCGACAGCTCAATGGTGAAGATCGGTGCGCGTCCGTTCTGGTCGGCGGTGACGATCAATGACGCGCCATCGCTCGACCAGGTCAGCGAGGTCGGACGGCGATCCCAAGCTTGCGCAACCGTTCGCGGTTGGTCGCCGAATCGCAAGTATTGCAGCGTCATTCGCGGAGCGCGGTGTGGCGTGGAGATGGTTTCCCGGCCGAACGCGATCGCTGACCCGTCGGGTGAGATTGCGGGGCGTTGCAGTTCGGCGTCCGGATCGTCAGCGATCACGCGGCGTTCGCCGGAGGCCAGGTCGATCCGCAGCAGCACCGAGCGCTCGGTGGCTTCGGATCCTGTCACCCGCCATGTCGTCACAAGGAATCGGCCGTCGGCGCTGATGTCGAATGTGGCGTCATCGAAGCCGGCTTCACGCAGCGCCTCGCCGGGCTGTGGTGTGAGATCACGCAGATCCGTCGCCTCGAACAGATGTGGTTCATCCGGGCCGATGTCTTGGTTCCAGAAGCGAACTGGATAACCGGAGTGCAGAATCGCGCTGACATTGTTGGCCTTACGCAAACCGCGTAGCCGCTCGTCATCTTCGATGTCCCGCGCGGAGGCCAACAGCGGCGCGCCTATCACGGTGGCGTCGGCGGCACGGGCGCTGCGGACCAGGCTTACACCACCGGGCATGCTCAGCACCTCGACAGCCTCGCCGCCGCCGGCGGGCAGCCGCCACAGCGAGGCCGGTGGTTTGTCGGCGCCGTCGGCGCTCTCGGCAATGGGTCGCGAGGACACGAACAACAGGTCGCCGTCGACGGTGAACGTGGGTGCGGTGTCTCCGTTCGGACCACGGGTGAGTCGGCGGGCGGGCTTTTCGCCGGTCGGGTCGACTTCCCAGATGGCGCTGACGTAGCCGGTGCGCTTGTCGTTGAGTTCGGCCAC
>NZ_DATNJW010000398.1:0-9412 GCF_035603715.1 Mycobacterium sp.
GCCGAAGGCGGGCGAGTTGGCCTGTAAGCCGGATTCTGTTCCGCATTACCAGGTAATGCGGCGGCGACCATCCATCTGGACACACCGTCGCCGGGTGCCTCGAGCGGCCTACCCGCAGGCTCGGGCGAGCAGCCCTCAAACACCTGCGCGACCGCACCGTAGTGCGGTCTTCTTGACCTTGCTTCGGGTGGGGTTTGCCGAGCCACTCCGGTCACCCGGAATGCTGGTGCGCTCTTACCGCACCGTTTCACCCTTACCACCGCGAGGGTGGCGGTTTGTTTTCTGTGGCACTTTCCCGCGAGTCGCCTCGGATTGCCGTTAGCAATCACCCTGCTCTGTGAAGTCCGGACTTTCCTCGACTCGCTGCTGCGTGAGCACGAGCCGCGGCCGCCCGGCCAACTCGTCCGCGCTAACACCGTACTCGTTGCCGAATGCGCAGACCAGCAAACGTCCAGGTGGCGTGAATGCGCCTCACATTCCGGTCATCCTTATCGTCTACAGATCAGGAGCGAAAGGAGGGCGCGGCGGATGCCCACGAGCGACTGGACAAAACGCGTCGACGCCGGCGACTGGGAGGCGATCGCCGGCGACGTCAACGATTTCGGCGGTGCGCTGCTACCACGCCTGCTGACCACGGCCGAGGCCCGGCGGCTGCGCAAGCTCTACGCCAACGACGACCTTTTCCGCGCCACCATCGACATGAAGCCTCGTCGCTACGGCTCCGGACAGTATCGCTATCTGCACTTTCCGTACCCGGAGCCGGTCGAGCAGCTCAAGCAGGCGCTGTATCCGCGGCTGTTGCCGATTGCCCGCGATTGGTGGGCCAAGCTCGGCCGCGAGGCGCCCTGGCCGGACAGCCTCAACGAGTGGCTGGACATCTGCCACGCCGCGGGTCAGACACGGTCGACCGCCCTGATACTCAAGTACGGGACCGACGATTGGAATGCGTTACATCGAGATCTGTACGGAGACTTGGTTTTCCCGCTTCAGGTGGTGATCAACCTGAGCGACTCCGCCACGGAGTACAGCGGCGGGGAATTCATGCTCGTCGAACAACGGGCCCGGGCACAGTCTCGTGGTACCGCAACCCAATTGCCGCAGGGCCACGGCTACTTGTTCACCACCCGCGACCGGCCGGTGCAATCGACTCGCGGGTGGTCGGCCGCCGCTGTGCGCCACGGCCTGTCCGTGGTGCGATCCGGTGAGCGTTACGCGCTCGGACTGATCTTTCACGACGCTGCGTGACCGACTTAATGCAGCAGCCCGGTGATTCCGCCGAAAGGGTCGTCGGCCCCGATGCGTGCCCAAACTGTTTTGCCCGTCGACGTCGCCGCGTTCCCCCAGCGCTGACATAGCGCGGACACGATGTCCAAGCCACCCGGGCAGCTGCCAAGCGGACGGTCACGCCGGACTGCCAAGTTCGGGCTGGCGTCGGATACCGCGACGACGACCTCGTCGGTGCTGCCCTCGAGGCGGATATCGAAACCACTGCGGGTGTAACTCAGCGCGTTCTCGACGAAGACGTTGGTCACCGTGCTGGCTACGGCGATCTTGTCGCGCATCGACCACGCCATCAGATGGTCGCGCACGAACGTCAGCGCGGCATTCACGCTATGTGCGTGCGGACCGAACTGTTCGCGGGCACGGTGGACGTAGCGGCTAGGAACATCCGACAGCCCGGGCAACCGCAGCACATCGACGCCAGTATGTCGGTGCGTGATGCTTGTCAACATCCTTTGCCGCTTTCTTGACAGAAGGAGAACTTCGGCTCGGGACTCTACCGGCGGAATACCCTTTAGCCGCGCAACTTCCGGATGAGCGGACGTGTCGGCTGCGGCGCCATTGCGATCAGGCGGATGCCGCGGGCGTCGCGGGTGCCGGCGCGTCAGCGACCGGTGTAGCGGCAGAAGCCGAATCGCGTCCCAACGCGATCGTCGCCGCTGTCATCGCGCCGACGGCCAGCGCCAGGATCACACCCCCGGCACCGTGGACCACCAGATGCTCACCGAGCACGACCACACCCAACAGCACCGCCACCACGGGCTCGCCGACCAGCATGATCGGCACCGACGCCTGCAACGCGCCCGCGTGAAATGCCGACTGCTGCAACACGGTAACCGTGACCGCAAGTGCCACCAGGAGATACGGCGCCGGCACCGTCAACAAACCATGCCAACCGTGCGCGGCAAGGTGGCGCGTGCTGACTTTGGTCAACACCGCGATCATCCCGAGCAACACGGCGACGGCGGTGGCCAACAGCATGGCGCGGGTTCGACCTGCCGTGCGGCGGGCCGCCAGGACGCAGACGATCACCACTGGCACCGAGGCGCCCAACGCCACACTCCACGCGGGCACCGGCGGACGATAGTGGCCCTCGCGCGGCTGGCCCACCAGAACAAATACGGTGAGCGACGCGGTCAGCAGTAGCGCCCAACCCCAATCACGCGCCCGCACATGCTGATTGGAGAACCGCGCACCCAGCGGCAGCACGAACAGCAGCGACGACACCAGCAGGGGCTGCACGAGCAACAACGACCCGTGCGCCAACGCAAGAGCCTGGAACACGTATCCGCCGATCGCGCCCAGCGTTCCCGCCCACCACGACGGCTGACGGACCCACGACGTCACAATTGCGCCGGTGTCCTCCGGGTTGTCGACCGCCCCCTGGATGGCACGCTGCCGGACGACGATGCCCACCGCGGCCCAAAACGCCGCAAGCAGCGCGGATCCAATCGCCAGGGCGTGCGACGCTAACCACTCCACGTTTGGCTCACTACCCGGATGCCCGCGATCTCTAACCCAGATACCCGGTCTGATTCACCAGTCGCACCGACGATGCGCCGTCGGGGTAGAACTCGGCGATGCTCAACGACGCCAGGTCGAGGTGCAGCCGGTAGAGAATCCCCGGACCGGCATCAAGCGCGTCGCGCAGCAGCATTTTGATCGGCGTCACGTGCGACACCACCAGCACCGTGCTGCCGCCGTGGTCGGCGACGACCCGGTCCCGCGCCCGGGAGACCCGCTGATTCACCGCGTCGAAGCTTTCTCCGCTCGGTGGCTCCGTGCTGGTGTCGCGCAACCAGCGTCGATGCAGTTCGGGATCGCGTTCGGCGGCCTCGGTGAACGTGAGTCCCTCCCATGCGCCGAAATCTGTTTCGATCAGGTCATCGTCGACGGTGACGTCCAGACCCAACCTTTTAGCCGCCGTCGTCGCGGTGTCGTGGCAGCGCTGCAACGGCGAACTGATCACCGCCGCGATGCCGCCACGCGCCCCCAGGTACCGGGCGGCGGCGTCGGCCTGTTGCCGGCCCAGATTGGTCAGTGGCGGGTTGCCGCGCCCGGAATAGCGCCGCTGCACCGACAGCTCGGTCTGGCCGTGACGCAGCAACAGCAACCGGGTGGCGGTGCCGCGCGCACCGGTCCATCCCGGCGGTGCTGGGTTCGCACTGAGCGGGGCCGGCGACGGTGCGTCGGTCTGTTCGGCCGCGGCGTCCATCGCCTCGTTGGCCAACCGGTCGGCGTGCGAGTTCTCCGCTCGCGGAATCCAGGTGAAGCTGACCCGCTCGAACCGCTGCGCCAACGCGCGGGCCTGCGCGTGAAGCTCGGCGAGGTCGGGGTGCTTGACCTTCCATCGCCCCGACATCTGCTCGATGACGAGTTTGGAATCCATCGACACCGCGACTTCGGCGGCGTGCAGCTTCGCGGCCTCTTCCAAACCCGCGATCAGGCCGCGATATTCGGCGACGTTGTTGGTGGCCCAGCCGATCGACTGCTTACTCTCGGCCAGCACGATCGAGCGGTCCGCGGACCACACCACCGAACCGTAGCCGGCCGGTCCGGGGTTGCCGCGGGATCCGCCGTCGGCCTCGACGAGGACTTTCACTGGCTTGCGCCTTTGAGCCGCAACAAGATTGCCCCACATTCCGGACACCGCAGCACTTCGTCGTCGGCCGCCGCGGAGATCCGGGCCAGCTCGCCGCGGTCGATCTCGATCCGACACGCCCCGCATCGGCGACCTTGCAGCAGGCCGGCCCCCGGTCCGCCACCGGCCCGCTGTCGTTCGTACAGCGTCACCAGATCCGGAGCCAGCTCAGCGGTGAGTTCGTCGCGCCTCGACGTGTGAACGCGCCGATGGTGATCGATGTCGGCGAGCGTGGTGTCCAATGCTTGTTGAGCGGCGGCCAGATCTTTCTGCAGTGCGTCGACGGTCGCCTGCTCCGCGGCCTGCTGTGTCTGCAGTTGTTCGCGGTGTTCCATCACCTCCAGCAGCGAATCCTCCAGGCTGGATTGGCGACGCTCCAGGGTGCCTAATTCGTGTTGCAAATCCGACAATTGTTTGGCATCTGCCACGGACCGCAGCAGCGACCGGTCCCGCTCCTCGCGGGAGCGCACCGCGTCGATCTCCGACTCGAAACGCGAGACCTGGGTGTCCAAGTCCTCCAACGCGATCTGCAGGGCTCCCAGCCGATCGTTGGCGGCGACCTGCTCGGTTTGTATCCGCTCGCAGTCGGCGCGCTCGGGCAGATGTCCGGCGCGGTGGTTCATCTTCGCCAGCTCGGCGTCGAGTTCGGCCACTTCGAGTAATGAGCGCTGCTGTGCGACTTCGGCTTTCATGCGTACTCTCCCCCGCCGTCGTTGTCGACGTTCCATGGATCGGTGCGGATGGGACACACATCCACCGACAGCGCCGCGCCAAAAGCCGACCGCAGCACGTCGGCAGCCTGCGCACACCACGGAAATTCACTTGCCCAATGCGCGACGTCGACCAGCGCCACCTGCGAAGCACGGCGGTGCTCGTCGGCCGGGTGGTGACGTAGATCGGCCGTCACGTAGGCCTGAACCTCGGCGCCCGCCACGGCACCCAGCAGCGAGTCACCCACACCACCGCATACCGCAACCCGCGAAACCAGCCGGTCCGGGTCACCGGCGGCGCGCACTCCCCATGACGTTTGCGGCAGCCCTGCCCGCACCCGGGAAACGAACGCGCTCAACGGCTCTGGCCGTGGTAGCGAGCCGATCCGACCCAGCCCGACGTCGCCCGGCGTCGGCGCCAGCGCGATGATGTCGAACGCCGGCTCCTCATACGGGTGCGCCGCGCGCATCGCCGCGAGCACCCGACCCCGTACCCGGGCGGGCGCGACAACCTCGACCCGGTCCTCGACCACGTGTTCCACAGCACCGACGCTGCCGATGGCCGGCGCAGCGCCGTCCTCCGGCAGGAATTGGCCGGTGCCGGTGATGCTCCAACTGCAGTGCGAATAGTCGCCGATCTGGCCGGCGCCGGCCGCGAAGATCGCCGCTCGCAGCGCATCCGCGTTCTCGGGCGGGACGAAAATCACCCACTTGTCCAAATTCAGCGATGCCGGCGCGGGCTCCAGAACCGCCTCGACGGTCAACCCCAGCGCGCGCGCCAGCGCGTCGGACACACCGGGTGACGCCGAGTCGGCGTTGGTGTGCGCGGTGAACAGCGAACGCCCGGTGCGAATCATCCGGTGCACCAACGCGCCCTTGGCGGTGCCGGCGGACACCGTGTCCACCCCACGCAACAGCAACGGATGGTGGGCCAGCAGCAAGCCGCCGTCGGGCACCGCGTCGACCACCGCGGCGGTGGCGTCGACCGCGATCGTCACCGAGCTCAGCGCGTCGTCAGGGTCGCCGCAGACCAGACCGACGGAATCCCACGTCTGAGCAAGGCCGGGCGGATACGCCTCGTCCAGCGCGTCGATGACCACACCCAACCGAACCGTCATCGCAACACCCCGCTTTCGGCGATCGCGCCGACGAGCACCGGCCACTCCGGTCGCACCGCGGCACGCAGGTAGCGACCGTCCAGGCCGACGAACGTGTCGCATCGTCGCACGGCAATTCCTCTGGCGTGCAGATGCTTCTGCGTCAGCTCGGCGTCGCCGACGGTGAACAAGACGAATGGCGCGCGGCCGTCGACCGGCTCGACACCCACCGAGTGCAGGCCGGAGACCATCTCGGCGCGCATCGCCGCCAACCGCCGCGCACCCGCCGCTGCTTCGGCCACCGCCTCCGGCGCACAGCACGCCGCGACCGCGGTCAACTGCAGCGTGCCCAGCGGCCAGTGCGCGCGGGTGGCGGTCAGCCGCGCCAGCACCTCCGGCGCACCCAGCGCGTAGCCCACCCGCAGGCCGGCCAACGACCAGGTCTTGGTGAGGCTGCGCAGCACCAGGACGTCGGGCAGCGGCTGGTTGGCCAACGATCCCGGCTCCCCGGGAACAGCATCGGCGAATGCCTCGTCCACCACGACGATGCGGCCGGGCCGGCGTAACGACAGGATGTGTTCGCGCGTGTGCGCAACGCCGGTCGGGTTGGTCGGATTGCCGACCACGACCAGGTCGGCCTCCTCGGGTACCTGCACGCCCGCCAGACCGAACGGCGGATCGAGCACGGCGTGATGCACCGGGATTCCGGCGGCTCGCAGCGCCACGTCCGGTTCGGTGAACGACGGTGCGATCACCGCGGCCAGTGTCGGACGCAGATTGGGTAGCAGTGCGAATCCTTCGGCGGCTCCGGCCAACAGCGCAACCTCGTCGTCGGCGCGGCGATGCCGGGCGGCGACTGCCTGAATGGCCACACGTTCGTCGTCGACGCTCGGGTACCGCGCCAAGTCGGGCAGCCGCGCGGCCAGTCGCTCCCGCAGCCAGCCCGGGGGTTGCGCGTGCCGGATGTTGACGGCGAAATCCAGCATGCCGGGTTCGGCGGCTTGATCACCGTGATAGCGGGCCTGCGCGAGCGAGATCGATGCGCTCGAATCCAGACTCGCCACATCTCAAACAGTAACGACCGCGCGTCGACGCCCGGTATCGGGACACGATCACCGGCATGCCGGGCCATCCTGGACAATGGGAACGTGACAGGCACGGTCTCGGCAGCTCAGCCCCAGCTGGTGATCTTCGACCTCGACGGCACGCTCACCGATTCCGCGGACGGCATCGTGTCCAGCTTCCGGCACGCGCTGGGCCAGATCGGTGCCGCTGTGCCCGAGGGCGACCTGGCCAGTCAGATCGTCGGCCCACCGATGCACCACACCTTTGAGGCGATGGGACTGGGCGAGCACGCCGAGGCGGCGATCGCCGCCTACCGCGCCGACTACACCACCCGCGGTTGGGCGATCAACAGCCTTTTCGACGGGATCGGGCCGTTGCTCGCCGATCTGCGGGCCGCCGGTGTCCGACTGGCGGTGGCCACCTCCAAGGCGGAGCCGACCGCGCAACGCATCCTGGCCCATTTCGGCCTCAACGATCACTTCGAGGTCGTCGCCGGAGCCAGCGTCGACGGCACGCGCGCCGCCAAGGCCGACGTGCTCGCGCACGCATTGGCACAACTGCAGCCGCTACCCGAACGGGTGCTCATGGTCGGCGACCGCCGTCACGACGTCGAAGGCGCCGCCGCCCACGGCATTGACGCGGTCGTGGTGGGCTGGGGTTACGGTCAGGGCGATTTCGCCGACACCGGCGCGAGCAGTGGCGCCGTCCACGTCGCGACGATCGCCGAGTTGCGGAGGGCGTTGGGTGTCTGATTCCAAGCTGCACATCACCTTCGTGTGCACCGGCAACATCTGCCGGTCGCCGATGGCGGAGAAGATGTTCGCTCACCAGATCACCGAGCGCGGCCTGGACGACTCGGTCCGGGTAACCAGCGCGGGAACCGCCGGCTGGCACATCGGCAAGTCTGCTGACGAGCGCGCCAACCGGGTGCTGCGTGGGCACGGCTATCCCACCGACCATATCGCCGCTCAGGTCGACATCGACCATCTCAACGCCGACCTGGTGATTGCGCTGGCCCGCAACCACGTGCCGCTCCTTCAGCAGCTGGGCGTCGATGCCGATCGGATCCGGATGCTGCGATCGTTCGACCCCCGTTCTGGCGCTTTCGTTCTCGACGTCGACGACCCCTACTACGGCAACCACGACGACTTCGAAGCCGCGTTCGCCGCGATCGAGGCTTCGCTGCCCGGATTGCACACGTGGGTCGACGAGCAGCTCGCGCGGGACGGACGCGGCTGATGCGCCGCCTGGCCTTCCTGCTGCGGCCGGGCTGGATTGCGCTGGCCATCGTGGTCGTCGCATTCACCTACTTGTGCTTCAGCGTGCTCGCCCCGTGGCAGCTGGGAAAAAACACCAAAACATCGCGGGAGAATGACCAGATCCAGCGGTCACTGACGACCGCCCCGGTGGCGTTGAAAACGCTTTTGCCGCATCAGGATTCATCGGCGCCCGATGGACAGTGGCGCAGAGTGACGGCGACCGGACACTACCTGCCGGACAAGCAACTGGTGGCCCGGTTGCGGGTCGCCGAGGGCGACCCGGCGATGGAGGTGTTGCTGCCGTTCGTGGTCGACGGCGGCCCCACCGTCCTGGTCGACCGCGGCTACGTGCGGCCGCTACCGGGTTCGCGGGTGCCGCCGGTCGCGCCACCGCCCGGCGGGACGGTGACCGTCACGGCACGCCTGCGCGACTCCGAGGGGCCGGTGCTGGACAAGGAGTCTTTCGTCAGTGATGGTGTGCGACAGGTTTATTCGATCAATACGGGTCAGATCGCCACGCTGACCGGAGTTCCGTTGGCCGGGTCGTACCTGCAGTTGGTCAGCGATCAGCCCGGCGGCCTGGGCGTGATCGCCCTGCCCCACCTGGACGCGGGTCCGTTCTTGTCCTACGGCATCCAGTGGATCACCTTCGGCGTGGTCGCACCGATCCTGCTGGGCTACTTCGTGTATGCCGAAGTGCGGGCACGCCGCGCCGACAAAGCGCAAGCGTCACCGGCGAAGACCGCCCAAAAGCCGGCGACCGTCGAGGACAAACTCACCGACCGCTACGGACGGCGGCGCTGAGCCCGACGAGCGCCAGCGCCGCAGCCGCCTGCACCGCACGCGAAAGCCGCACGGCGCGGCCCAGATCCGTGACAGTTGGCGGTGGCCCCGCACCGAGGGCCGGCCGGATCTGCAACTCGTAGTGATACTGGGTGGGCCCGCCGAGTTGCACACCCAGCGCCCCGGCGAATGCCGCTTCGACCACGCCGGCGTTGGGGCTGGGATGGCGGCCGGCATCGCGATGCCAGGCGGTTACCGCGCCCAACGGGGAACCCCCGACGATCGGCGCGCACACCACCGTCAGCGCCGCGGTCACCCGCGCGGCGATGTAGTTGGCCGCATCATCTAACTTCGCTGCGGCCCAACCGAATCGGGCATAGCGCGGCGAGCGGTGGCCGATCATCGCGTCGAGGGTGTTGACCGCGCGGTATCCAAGAACGCCGGGCACCCCGCCCGCCACGGCCCACAGCAGCGGCGCGACCTGCGCGTCGGAGGTGTTCTCGGCGATCGATTCGACCGCGGCGCGGGTTAATCCCGCAGCGTCGAGCAGCGTGGGGTCGCGGCCGCAGAGCGACG
>NZ_DATNJW010000399.1:0-6780 GCF_035603715.1 Mycobacterium sp.
GACAGCGGCCGCCGCCGACAGCGCCGCGTCGGGCGCGACATGCAGGAAGGCGCCATACCGCTGATCGGTCGCCGCAATCTGGTCCAGGTAGGCCTGGGTGACCTCAGTCGACGACAGCTCCTTGGCGGCGATTTTCGCGGCGAGCGTCGCCGCATCCAGCCGGATGATGTCCGTCATTGCGGTTCCCCGAGGATCTGCGGGACCACGAAGCGACCGTCGAGGGCTTCGGGGGCCCCGGCCAGCGCCTCCTGCTGGGTCAGGCACGGCGCGGTCTGGTCGGGTCGGGTGACGTTGACGGCCTTGAGCGGGTTGTCGGTCGGCTCGACGCCGGTCACGTCGACTGCCTGAATCTGGCCGACATGAGTCAGGATGGCGTCGAGCTGGCCGGCGTAATGGTCCAGCTCATCGTCGGTCAACGCCAGGCGAGCCAGCCGGGCCAGATGGGCCACCTCGTCACGAGAGATCTGGGACACGACTGAAAAGCCTAGCGAGCGCGACTCTGGCGCGACGCCTGGCATCCGCCGAAATGCCGAGAAAGCGTCGCTGTGCAACAGTGTCCGCGTGTCCTCCTATCTGCTGCGGGTACAGCTGGCCGACCGGCCAGGTAGCCTCGGCTCGCTGGCCGTGGCCCTGGGGTCGGTAGGCGCGGACATTCTGTCGCTGGACGTCGTGGATCGCGGACCCGGTTATGCGATCGACGATCTCGTGGTCGAGCTGCCGCCGGGGGGCATGCCTGACACGCTGATCACAGCGGCCGAAGCGCTGCAGGGTGTGCGGGTCGACAGCCTGCGGCCGCACACCGGGCTGCTGGACGCGCACCGCGAGCTTGCGCTGATCGACCACGTCGCCGCCGCCGGCAAGACCGCGGCGAAGCTGAAAGTGCTCGTCGACGAGGCGCCGCAGGTGCTGCGGGTGAGCTGGTGCACGGTGCTGCAGAAGTCCGACGACGGATTCCGCCGCATCGCGGGCAGCCCCGGCGCGCCGGAAACCCGGTTGACTGATATCCCTTGGATGCCGATCGAGTACGCCACTGCCCTGGACGCAACCGAGGATTGGGTGCCGCAGCTGTGGCGGGAGCTGGACACCACCCTGATCGCGGCCCCGTTGGGCGTCCCCGAGACCGCGGTCGTGCTCGGCCGGCCCGGCGGCCCGGCCTTCCGGCCCTCGGAGGTCGCCCGGCTCGGATACCTGGCCGGGATCGTCGCAACCCTTTTGCACTGAACGCCCCGCCAAACGGGGTATTCACCGGGGGTGAACCTCACCGACGCCCAGATCGCCGCTATGTCGCCCGCCGAGCGGCGCGAGCTCATCCAGCGCCTCGAGCGACCCCTGTCCGAACTGTTGCCGGTAGAGGTGGCGCACCGCATCCGCTGGGGCTGGCTCGGGATCATGACCGGCGGGACGCTGGTGCTGATTCCGTGGATCGTGTATCTGGCCTTCGCGCTGCCCGACGACTACCTGGTGCACGATTGGACGGCAACGTGGGTCGGGTTCGACCTTGTTCTGCTTTTTCTGATGGCAGCAACCGTGGTCTTCGGCATGTTGCGCCGACAAGTGATGCTGTTGACCGCATTTGCCACCGGCACGTTGCTGATCTGCGATGCCTGGTTCGACCTGATGACCGCTGGACCCAGAGACTTTCAGATGGCGGAGTTCACCGCGGCAATGTGTGACCTGCCACTGGCCGCGGTCCTCATCACCGGCACGCTTCGACTGTTCCGGTTCACTGCGATCCGCATGTGGCTGCTTGAGCCGAAGACCCCGCTGTGGCGGTTGCCGCTACTCCCCTGACTCAGAAGGGCCTTCCGCCAACAACTTTCGGAATCCATCCTCGTCGAGAATGGGCACGCCGAGCTCGACGGCCTTGTCGTACTTCGATCCCGGGGAATCACCGGCGACAACGTAGTCGGTCTTCTTCGACACCGAACCGGCGGCTTTGCCGCCGCGGGTCAGGATTGCCTCTTTGGCATCGTCGCGGGAGAAGCCGGCCAGCGAACCGGTGACGACGATCGTCACGCCCTCCAGCGTTCGCGGCACGCTGGCGTCACGCTCGTCGGCCATCCGCACGCCGGCCGATCGCCACTTGTCCACAATCTGGCAATGCCAGTCGACGGTGAACCACTCGGTCACCGCATCGGCAATGGTCGGACCGACGCCTTCGACCGCGGCCAGTTGTTCGGTCGACGCCGAGGTGATCGCGTCCAGGCTGCCGAACTCGGTGGCCAATGCCCTTGCCGCGGTTGGCCCGACGTGGCGAATCGACAACGCCACCAACACCCGCCACAGCGGTTGCTTCTTCGCGGTGTCCAAGTTGGCCAGCAATCGCTTGCCGTTCGCCGACAATGCGCCACTTTTGGTGGTGAATAACTCCGTGCGCAACAGGTCGTCTTCGGTGAGGGCGAACAAATCACCCTCGTCGTTGATCACCTTCGCTGCGAGTAATGCAGTCGCCGCCTCATAGCCGAGCCCTTCGATGTCGAACGCCCCGCGACCGGCGACGTGAAACACCCGCTCACGCAGCTGTGCCGGGCAGGACTGCGAATTGGGACAACGGATGTCGGCGTCGCCCTCCTTGGCCGGAGCCAATGTCGTACCGCACTCGGGACATGTTGTGGGCATGACGAATTCGCGTTCGGAGCCATCGCGCAGGTCGACAACGGGGCCCAGAACTTCGGGGATCACGTCGCCGGCCTTACGGATCACCACAGTGTCGCCGATCAGCACCCCCTTGCGCTTGACTTCGGCGGCGTTGTGCAAGGTGGCCAGCCCGACCGTCGACCCGGAGACGGTGACCGGCGTCATGAACGCGAACGGCGTGACGCGCCCGGTCCGGCCGACGTTGACCCGAATGTCGAGTAGTTCGGTCTGAACTTCCTGCGGCGGGTATTTGTAGGCGATCGCCCACCGCGGTGCGCGCGACGTCGAGCCGAGCCGGCGCTGCAGCGTCACGTCGTCGACTTTGACTACCACGCCGTCGATTTCGTGGTCGACGTCGTGGCGGTGTTCGCCCCAGTAGGCGATCCGCTCGAGGGCACCGGCCGCGTCTTCCACTCGGGTGGTGTGGTCGGAGACCGGCAGCCCCCACGCGGCCAGCGCCGAATACGCGTCGTGCAGCGTCGCGGGTCGATAGCCCTCCAGGTGTCCCAACCCGTGGCAGATCATCCGGAGTTTGCGCCGGGCGGTCACGGAAGGGTCCTTCTGCCGCAACGATCCCGCGGCGCTGTTGCGCGGGTTGGCGAACGGTGTCTTGCCGTCTTCGACGAGCGCGGCGTTGAGCGTCTCGAAATCGGCAAGCCGGAAGAACACTTCGCCGCGCACCTCGAGGACGTCGGGCACCGGATGGTCGGTGCTGGGGGTCAACCGTTCGGGTACGTCGTCGATCGTTCGCGCGTTGAGCGTCACGTCCTCGCCGGTGCGCCCGTCACCACGGGTCGCCGCACGGACCAACCGGCCGTTGCGGTACACCAAAGCCAACGCGACACCGTCGATTTTGAGTTCGCAGAGAAACGGGACATCCGCACCGACGTCGGCGCGAACGCGGGCCGCCCACAGCTCGAATTCCTCTGCGCTGAACACGTTGTCCAGCGACAACATCCGCTCGAGGTGCTCGGCCGAGGTGAAATCGGTGGCGAAACCGGCGCCGCCGACGAGCTGCGTCGGCGAGTCGGGTGTGCGCAACTCGGGATATTCGTCCTCGAGCGCGGCAAGACGGCGCAGCAACGTGTCGAAGTCCGCATCGGAGATGATCGGCGCGTCACGCACGTAGTAACGGAACTGGTGTTCGCGCACCTCGTCGGCCAGTTCACGCCAACCACGACGGACGTCGGGCCCGATCGGATCAGCCCCTGGCGGATCAGCCTCTGCTGAGCTCACCCTCGCAGGCTATCGGAGCACGCCGACAGCTCGGTCCGCGCAGCCCCGCGGGCCGGCTAGCCCCGATAGAGGTCCGGGAACGTCGACTGCAACTCGCCCAGCTTGGGCAGGTCGTTGGCGACGATGTACGGGTTGTTCGGATGCAAGTCGAGGAAATCCTGGTGGTAGGCCTCGGCCGGGAAAAACGGAGCCGGCCCCGCCACGGCAGTGACGATCGGTGCGGGAAATGAGCCCGCCGCGTTCAGCTGGGCGATGTAGGCATTCGCAATCTTTTGCTGGGTGTCGTCCTGAGCAAAGATCACCGAACGATACGAAGGGCCCACGTCGGGTCCCTGACGGTCGAGTTCGGTCGGATCGTGCGCGACGGCGAAGAATACCTGCAACAGCTTGCCGTAGCTCACCTGGGACGGGTCGTAGGTAATGCGCACCGTCTCGGCATGGCCGGTGGTCTCGGTGGTGACGGCGTCGTAGTTAGCCGTCGCGGCATCTCCGCCGGCGTATCCGGATTGAGCGGATTGCACGCCTTTGACGTGCTGGTAGACGCCCTGCACGCCCCAGAAGCAGCCACCTGCCAGGACCGCGGTTTCGGTCTTGGGGCGCCCCGTCGCCGGTTCGTCGAGGGTGGGTGCCGGAATCGCGCTCGCCGCCGTCCCGCTCGCGGCCGGCACTACCGGGCGGACGACGAGGAAAGCCGCCGCGGCCAATCCGATCACTGCCAGCCAGGACGTCAGGACCATTCGCTGACGCCCTGTTCCGGTTTTGCGATTCATATGCGTGCTGTCCTCTCCCAGAAACCGCCAGGGTATAGCAGTTATGTAAACGGCATCGCGGTCGAACTGTCGGCCGTATTTGAAACACGTTGCCCGACAACCAGAAGTTCAGTCCTCGACGAAGGCGCGCAACCGGTCGATCGCGGCGTCCCAGCGGCGGGAGAGCTGGTTGAGATAGTCGCCCGCATCGATCAGCGGTCGAGTCTGCAACGTCCAGATACGCTCGCGACCACGCCGGCTGCTGATCACCAGCCCGGCCGACTCCAGCAGCTCCAGGTGTTTCGTCGCCGCCTGTCGGGTGACCGAAACTGCCTGAGTGACTTGAGAAGTCGAACTCGGCCCGCCGTCGCACAGTCGGGCCACGATACGCAGCCGGTTCGCGTCCCCCAGCGCGCCGAATACCGGCGCCGCCGCGAGCGTCGCGGTCACACCCGCTGCCCCAGGCTGAGGTACTTGCGCACGAGTTCGGTCTGCTTGGCCCATCCTCCGCTGTTGGCTTCGAACGCGTCGGCGCGGCGAGTCTCGGGGATGGCGTCGAATCCGGACTCGACGATCCTGAGCAGCACACCGTCGGCCGCTTCCGCCAGGGTGAACTCGACCAGCGTGGTCGGCTCGTTGCCGTAGTCGACCTTCGCGTCGACCGCGAAGGGGTGCCAGCGGAAGGCGAATCGCCGCGGCGGTTCCACCGCGATGATCTGCCAGGTCGCCTCGGCCCCGGCATGCGGTCGCTGCAGCTCCGCGACCTCCTCGTCGACCGTGGTTCCGGTGATCGTCGCGTGCACTGACGTGCCGGCGACGAATGGCCCGTCGATGCGGACACCAAACCATTGGCCGAATTCCTGCGAATCGCTGATCGCCCGCCAGACCCGGTCCAGCGGAGCGCGCAGCACCACCTGCTTCTCGATGCGATCGGTGTTCATATGCAACCTCCTGGTTGCCTATCAGGGAACCATGCACGGCGGTTACATGCAACCCCCTGGTTGCCCTTTCCGGAAGGCGTCGGATTCAACTCTGCCCGGATGACCTCAGCAGTGAAAAGAATTCATGCGATGGGTCATCCGACCCGGGACGGCCAATTGGCGTGTCCCGCGTCATCGGATGGCTGAAGTCGACAGCCGACGGATCATGGACATGCGCCCAGTCGGTGACAATGCATCGTGTCGTGAATTTCCAAGTGCCATTGCGCTTTTCGTATTTGTCGAGATAGCGTCCGCCCACCACGACCTCGGTTTCGCCACCCTTGGTGGCGAACGAGTGCGTCGCAATGCTGTAAATCTCGCCTTCGGCGATGTCGCCGCTGATCGCGAAGTTCGTTGTGGTGATGTGGTGTTGCATCGACCGGATATAGGGCCGCGTCTCGGCAAGCGTCCGCACAAAAGTATCGACGGAGCCCGACGAGAAGGATCCGTGGCTGTCTTCGGCGTCTGGGTGATAAAGACTGCGCACGCTGTCCAGATCGCCCCTGTCTACCGCACGGCAGTAACCGTGCACGAGCTTTCGCAGCGCATATTCATCGAGCATCTCTTGTACGTCGGCTGAGGCGATGGACATCGCCCAACGCTAGCGGCAGGTCTTTCCCGCCAGGCACGGATTGGCCGCCGTACTCTCAGATGGCGTCGGGATCTTCGGCGAAGGCCTCGGCCGTCCGCCGGGCCAAGCCGATCGCGGCACGGGCCCATTCCGGGGTCGCGGCGGCCAATCCACACGCCGGGGTGACGCCGATGCGATCACGCAGCGCCGAACGCCCGAAGCCGAGCCGGTCGATGATGGCCACGACGCTCGCGGCGACCTCCTCCACCGCGGGCGGGCGCGGCGGCGGGCTCGACGACACGACGCCCAGCATGACGACACGCCCCGATTCGACGAACCCGGCCATGGCGTCCAGATCGCCGGCGTCCAGTGCGCCGGTGTCTACCGATACCGCACTAATATGACTGTCCTGCAACACTTTCCATGGTATCGCCGCACCACAGCAATGCACTGACACCTCCGCGCCCGCGGCGGCCACACAGGTGTCGAGCAGCGTGGTAGCCAGGCTCTCCTCCAGCGCGGCCACCGGGCTCAGCGAGGTCACTCCGGTCAGCCGGCCGGCGACGGCCGCGGGCAGTGACGGCTCATCGAATTGCACCACCACCGG
>NZ_DATNJW010000400.1:0-10629 GCF_035603715.1 Mycobacterium sp.
GTGGTTGGTGAGTTCTCACCTGTGGGCCGGTGGCTGATTCGCCGGTCGGTCTATCGGCCAGGCCATGCATCCACCCTCGGGGCACTGCAGATGAGTTCGGGATACCGCGTTTATCCCCGGTACTGGCAGGGACAGGCTGAGAGCCGCGACATCCCCACCCGAGCGACGGTGCAGTTGCCTGGCAAGTCGCGTAGTAAAGCCGCGCGAGACCGACGTTTTCAGCCGCGGTCGATTACCGAGGTTCGCAAATACGTTGTGCCCGTGTGTGTTAACCAGGCCCAGCGATACACGCAGCTTCGCTAGAGGTGCGCTTAATCGCACCCTCGGTGAGGCGTTCGCATCGGTTACTTCTGCATTAGCTGGAGTCAGAATCCTGACGTCCCAGGAGCGCTCCAACCGCTAGCTCCGCCATCGCGATGTCAGGTTCCTCGCCGGTGATGTACTCGGCGTAGAGGAAGGACTCGACAATCCGGACGATGAGGTAGGCCAAGTCACGCAACGGAAGTCGTGAACGTAGGTTGCCTTGTGCGGCCTCGTCGTTCAGCAGCTTCTCGATGGCGGCGACGAGGCGAACCTGTACCGTGCCGGCGCGGGTGGTGAGAATTCTCAACGCACGTTCCGGCTCGCGCCGCAGAAACTCCCGGAGGAAGTCGGCTTGGTCGAGGCTGGCGGCAAAGTGGCCGATCGCCGCGGTGATGCGCCCGGCCCCGTTGCCGTCGGAGGCCTCGATCGCGGCAGCGAGCGTCGGCTCTGCCAGCGACCACAGAATCTCCCCGAGCAGGTCATCGCGTCCGCCGACCCAGCGGAAGAGAGTGGCGCGGTTTACTCCGAGCTCAGCGGCCAGTTCCTGCATCTCGATGCGGCGCCCAGCCATGAACCACCGCCGGGCGACCCGGAATGCGTCCAACGCGTCGGCCTTACGGTCCTTTGCCAACATGCGGGATAGCGGTGTTTCACCGGCCATATGCAGCAGATTATCAAACGTTGCAACTGTCGCCCAGTCAGGAGCAGGATCTGTGCCTGCCGTCATCTACACCATACTTCAAATACGCTGTCAAAAAACGAGTTATCACGCTCTATGCTCCGGCGCTCATTAAAGCGAAGATGCCGGTCCGTGTGACTAATCTCCTATTAGATGCATAAGTGCAACATATTGATGTACGTTGCATACGGTTAGGGAGCGGGCGTACAAACCCGATCTGACCATCACCGAAGGAGCGTTGCCGTGCCCGTGCTCGATCGTTTTCGTATCGACGACCGCGTGGCGGTCGTCACCGGCGCGTCCAGTGGGCTTGGAGTCGCGTTCGCACAGGCTCTGGCCGAAGCTGGCGCCGACGTGGTGCTCGGTGCCCGTCGCGCCGACCGCTTGGAAGACACCCGCGCGCTGGTCGAGGCCGTGGGGCGAAGGGCCGTTGCGGTGCCAACCGATGTGACCGACCCCAACGACTGCCGCGCTCTGGTGCGCGCCGCCATGGACAAATTCGGGCGGGTGGACATCCTGGTGAACAACGCCGGGGTCGGAACGGCGGTGCCGGCCACCCGCGAGACCCCCGAGCAGTTTCGGTCAGTCGTCGACCTGAACCTGAACGGCTGCTACTGGATGGCGCAGGAATGTGGGCGCGTGATGCAGCCCGGCAGCTCGATCATTAATGTCAGCAGCGTGCTGGGCTTAACCACCGCAGGTCTGCCGCAGGCCGCCTACGCCTCGTCCAAGGCTGGTTTGATCGGCCTGACGCGGGACCTCGCCCAGCAATGGACCGGGCGCCGCGGCATCCGCGTCAACGCAATCGCGCCAGGCTACTTCGCATCCGAGATGACCGACCAGTTCGATCAGGAGTACTTCGATTCCACGGTCGTGCCTCGCACACTGTGCGGACGGCTCGGTGAGCCCGAAGAACTCAGCGCCGCACTGTTATTCCTCGCCAGCGACGCCAGCAGTTACGTCACCGGGATCACGCTGCCCGTCGAGGGCGGCATGCTGACCACCTAGGGAGCCATTCGTGAAGCAACTCAGCGGCCTGGACGCGACGTTTCTGTACATGGAGACGCCGACAACCTTCGGACACGTCACGGGCCTGATGATTTTCGAACGTCCCAGCGCGGACTACGACCCATTCGCCGCTGTCTACGCCAAGTTCGCCTCCATGGTCGGCGAGCTCGAACCGTTGCGCCGCCGCCTCGTCCAGGTGCCGTTCGGACTCGACCATCCCTACTGGGTGGCCGACCCAAACCTGGATCTCGACTTTCATATCAGGGAAATCCATTTGGCCAAACCGGGCATGGTCGATCAACTGGCCGATCAGATTTCCCGGATCGTCGGTCGCCCCATGGATCGGACCCGGCCGCTGTGGGAGGTCTACGTCATCGATGGCCTGCACAGCGGGCGGTGGGCGCTGCTCACCAAGTACCACCACGCCACCATCGACGGCGCCGCCGGTCAGCTCATGCTGCAGATCATGACCGATCCCGACGCCGCCGCTCCGCCGCCGGGTGAAAGCCCCGCGTGGGAGGCCGAAGCGCTTCCGAGCAGCATGGACCTGTTGCGGCGCACAGCAGCCCGGCTGGCGCTGAACCCCGTCAGAGCATTGCGGGTTCAAGCGCGGCTGGTCCGCAGTATCGCCGACACAGCGGGTATCAACAGTGTCAGCAGTGCGGCCGGCCAAGCCGGGGCGGCGGTCAAGGCGATTGCCCGGCTCGGCCGGTCCGACCGGCCGCGGATCAATCTGCCGACAACCCAGGCGCCGCCCACCCCGTGGAACAAGTCGATCACGGGTCACCGCCGATTCGCCATGCGCACAACGTCTTTAGAGAATGTCAAGGCGCTCAAGAATGCCACTGGGGGCACGGTGAATGACATCGTGATGGCGATCTGCGCGGGCGGGCTTCGCCAGTACCTGCTATCCCATGATGCGCTGCCCGATCGCCCGCTGCGGGCCATGGTGCCGGTGTCCATCCGTACCGGCCAGGAGGAGGACCCGTGGACCAACCGTGTCTCGGCTCTCGTCGCTGAGTTGCCCACCGATTGCGCCGACCCGCTGGAACGTGTAGCCCGCTGCAGCCAAGCGATGCAGGATGCCAAGCACACCCTCGACATGGTGCCGGCCGACGAGCTCGTCGACCTCACGCAGTTCTCCACCCCGGTGCTGGCGACCTCGGCCGTGCGACTCGCGTCGCGGCTGCGGTTGGCCGATCGCATCGCCCAGCCGTTCAATCTGGTGATCTCCAACGTGCCCGGCCCGCGCCAGCCGGTGTACTTCGCGGGCGCGCAACTGTGCCATCAGTTTCCAGTGTCGATCGTCACCGACGGACAAGGACTCAACATCACGGTGGTGAGCTATCTCGACCGACTCGACTTCGGCTTCATCGTCGACCGCGACCTGGTACCCGACGTGTGGGATCTCGCCGACATGCACGTCGACGAGATCGGCCGGCTGTTCGAAGCCAGCGGAGCGGAATGGGCGCAACCCCCGCAACCGCCACACCCTCGGCGCGGACGCGTCAGAGGCTATGCGGCCGATGACATCTGCTGAATAGCAGTGCCCGGTCCCATTGATGCGATCGGCGCAAAATCAGCCGACAACGTCATTGGCAGGGTGACTCACCACTTAACCAGCGCTTTGAGGATCCGGCGCGGTCTCGCGTTTAACCCTCAGACGAAAGGGGACGGGCTTAGGCTCGAAGAATGGCTGCCGAAGCCAATGCGCTGGGTGAATACCTGCGAGCCCGGCGACAGCAGGTGCGGCCCGAGGACGTCGGGCTGGTGCCCGGCGCGCGTCGTCGCGTTGCGGGTTTACGCCGCGAGGAGTTGGCAATGCTGGCCGGCATCAGTGCCGAGTACTACCTACGCCTTGAGGTGGGCCGCGACAAACATCCGTCACCTCAGGTTCTCGATGCGCTGGCGCGAGCCCTGCAACTAGACCCCAAAGCCAAGCAATATCTCCATGCGCTGGCCGCTGGCCATGGATGGGACGCATCCGATCCGGAGGCGGCTGCCTACTGTGTGGCCGACCTAATCAGTGAGTTGCCGATGCCGGCCGTCATGGCGAACCGCTACCTAGATGTGTTGGCGGCTAATCCCATTGCCCGTGCCCTGTCACCCGAGTTCACACCGGGACAAAACTTCCTCCGCTGGCGCCTACTCGACCCGGCTGCCCGCGATCTCTACGTTCGTTGGGACGAGGCGACCGAGAGTGCGGTCGGGGGGTTGCGGGACCTCGGTGGCCGCTATCCAGAGGACGCCCGAATGCGGGCGTTGATTGATGAATTGTCCGCGGCCAGTCCACGTTTCCGCGAACTATGGTCCAACGCGGATGTGGGCTATCTGTTGGGAGTCCACCACCTCTGCCATCCCCAAGTCGGGGAGCTGTATTTGCGCCGGACCCGGCTCAACGCTGCATACCCCGGCGGGGACCACGTGATCGTCTACCGCGCAGAGCCGGACACCGGCTCGGCTAGGGCGCTCGAGGCGTTGCGATCCATCTCGATTGCCCCAACCATTCGTACTGGCAGGGGATAGAAGATGGCCACAGACGCCAATGCGCTGGGTGAATACCTGCGCGCACGGCGCCAGCAGGTGCGGCCCGAGGACGTCGGGCTGATTCCCGGCGGGCGCCGCCGGGTTTCGGGTTTGCGCCGCGAGGAGCTGGCAATGCTGGCGGGCATCAGCGCCGAGTACTACCTGCGGCTGGAGGTGGGCCGCGACAAGAATCCATCGACCCAGGTTGTTCAGGCGCTCGCCCGGGCCCTCCGGCTCGACGTCCTGGCCACGCAACATCTGCAATACCTCGCCGGTCCGACCGGATCGGATCTCTGCCATGTGGAGGCAACGCCGGCCTACGCATTCGGCGAAGTAATCGAACAGTTTTTGATACCAGCCGCGTTGGCCAACAGGTACCTAGATGTGTTGGCGGCGAATCCGATGGCCCGGGCCCTGTCCCCCGAGTTCACACCCGGACAAAATTTCCTGCGTTGGCGCCTGTTAGACCCCGCCGCACGGGAGCTCTACGTGAATTGGGAGGACGCGACGGCTAGCGCGGTGGCTGGTTTGCGCGACCTCGGCGGTCGCTGGCCCGAAGATGCTCACATGCAGGCGCTGATAGCTGAATTATCCAGCGCCAGTGAGCGTTTCCGGGAGCTGTGGGTGCGTGCGGACGTGGGTTACCGCTTGGGCGCTCACCACATGCACCATCCTCGGGTCGGCGAACTTCATCTGCACCGAAGCCGGCTCAACGCACCGTATCCGGGTGGCGAGCACGTGGTGATGTACCGCGCGATTCCGGGCAGCGACTCGGCCAGAGCGCTCGATGAACTGCGGTCCCTGACTGCAGCTTCGAACGTTGACTCACCAGTTGAGGAGACCCGTTGACCGCGGACACTGGCGGGGTGGCGCCAAAAGCCAACGCGCTCGGTGAATACCTGCGCGCACGGCGCCAGCAGGTGCGGCCCGAGGACGTCGGCCTGGTTCCCGGGCCGCGGCGACGCGTTGCGGGTTTGCGCCGCGAAGAACTGGCGATGCTGGCGGGCATCAGCGCCGAGTACTACCTGAGGCTGGAGGTGGGCCGCGACAAGCATCCCTCGCCTCAGGTGGTTGAAGCGCTCGCGCGGGCCCTGAGGCTCGACGACAAGGCCGCGGAGTATCTGCGCCAGCTGGTAGCCCCACCAGGGGGCGATGCCTCCGAGCTGGAAGTGGAGGCCTACGCGCTAGCCGAGATCATCGAGCAGATTTCGATGCCGGCCGTCCTGGTCAATAGGTATCAAGATGTCCTGGCCGCAAATCCGATTGCTCAGGCGTTGTCACCGGGATTCGCGCCGGGACAAAACGTTGTGCGGTGGCGTCTACTGGACCCCGTTGCCCGCGAGCTCTATGTCAACTGGGAGGACGCGACCGAGCTCGTCGTGAATGGGCTACGGGAATTCAGCAGCGGCTGTCCCAACGATCCGCGCATGCAGGCGCTGATAGCTGAATTGTCCACCGCCAGTGAACGTTTCCGCGAGTTGTGGTCGCGTGCAGACGTAGGTTACTACTTAGGGGTCCACCACCTACGTCATCCCGTAGTCGGCGAGCTTTTTCTTTCCCGGCACCGGCTCAACGCACCGTATCCCGGCGGGGACCATGTGGTGATGTATCGCGCCCACCCGGGCAGCGACTCCGCACGAGCGCTCGAGCAACTGCGGTCGCTGTCTGCGCCAGACGCCGGCTACGGGACCAACTGAGTTCGTGACGCCGATCGCCGGCTCATCGGGCCAGGCTGGGCTCCCGCTGGATCCGCTGGGGCCACCAGAACCACGGGCCGAGCAGCCGGGCGAGCGGCATCACCAAGAACAATCGGACGATCAGCATGTCGAAGATCAATCCGAGACAGATGGTTGAGCCTGCTTGGCCAATGTTGATGACATCGCTGGAAAGCAGCGCGAGCATTGTGCCCGCAAGGACGAAAGCTGCTGTGATGACCACGTTTCCGGAGCCGGCCATCGCCCGAATCAGCCCTGTCTTGACGCCGGCGCCAAGCTCCTCGCGGTAGCGTGAAAGCAGCAGCAGGTTGTAGTCGCAACCCACCCCGACAAGAACGATGAACGAAATCGGAATGGTCAGCCAGTGCAGCTTTATGCCGAGGAATGTTTCCCAGACCAAAGTCGACAGTCCCAAGCTTCCGGCAAAAGACAGCACCACGGTGATGAGCACGATGATTGAGCCAATCAGGGCCCTCGTGATGACCAACACGATCAGGAATACGAGTCCAAACGTCGCAAGCATCATGATGATCAAGTCGTTGCGCGAGAAGTCCTCGATATCACGGTAATTCGCGGAGGCACCCGCCACCAACAGCTTCGCGTCCGACAGCGATGTGCCCTTGAGGGATTCCTGTGCGGCCGTAGAGACATTTCGTATCTGGTTGATGCCTTCGGGGCTCATCGCCTCGCCCTGGTGGTAGACGATCGTGCGTGCACCCTTGCCGTCGGGTGTCATGAAGAACCCGAGCCCGACCTTGAAGTCGGGCGTATTCAGCGCGTCCGGCGGTAGGAAGAAGAAGTCATCATTCTTCGCGTTGTCGAATGCCTGACCCAGATCGATCAACGGGTGAATGACGACGTCCAGCTGCGGGATGAGCGCGTGCAGCGTGCTTTGCAGCGTGTAGGTCAAGGATTGGATGGTCGCAAGGTTGTCCGCTATTGCATGCGTCTGGGTGGCGATCTGCGGGGTGACGGTATCGATAATCTCCAGGCCACGTACCTCGTTCGCGAACTCATCGGTGAGTTCGTCGACGTCGTCGACTGTCTCGATGAGGGAACGAAAACCAAAGCATAATGGGATGTCGAAGCAGTGTTTTTCCCAGTAGAAATAGGTACGCATGGGTCTGAAGACGTCGTCGTAATCCGCCAGGTGGTCGCGGGCTTCCTGGCTGATGGCGTTCAGCTTCTCCGCGGATTCCCGCGATATGTGGGTGCCAACGCTCAGCTGATTGGTGATGTCTTCCAGGCGCTTCGTAGATTCGACCACGCTCCCCGTCTTGGCGGCCAACGTGTCGATGTCGGCTACGCGGTCACGTAGGAAGCCGATGTTCTCGCCGATCGTGGTACCGAGGGAGCTCGTGGCGAACGGCAGTGAGGCGTGTTCGAGCGGCCGACCGTTGGGCCTGGTGATGCCTTGCACCATCGCGATACCCGGTACGCGGACAACGCTTTTGTTGATCCGGTCCAAGGAAATCATGTCAGTGGTGTTGCGCATGTCGTGATCCGACTGCACGTAGAGAACGTCGGTGGATAGCTCACTTTTGGGGAAGTGTCTATCGGCGGCCGCGTACCCCTTGCTGGACTCGACGTCGGCGGGCGCGAAGTCTCGGTCGTTGTAACTCACCTTGTAGGTGGTCAGATTCAAGATGGCCAGCGGGATGACCAGGGCAGCCACCGCAATAATCGGCGCCGGCCACCGGGCGATCGCAGTACCCATCTTCCGCCACATCGGGCTCGTCGGCCGCGGTTCCTCCAGGTATCTGATCTTGCTGCCCAGGGTGAGAAGAGCAGGACCCAGGGTAAGGGCGGCCAGGACGGCGACGACCATCGCCACAAAGCACGGCGGGCCAAGTGTGCGGAAGTAATTCAGCTCGGTGAGGCTCAGGCATAGCGTCGCGCCAGAGATCGCCAGGCCCGAGCCCATGATCACGTGCGCTGTGTTGGCGACCGCCTCGTAGTAGGCACTTTCTTTGTCGAGGCCTGCTCGACGCGCTTCGTGATATCGACCGAGGTAAAAGATGCCGTAGTCGGTACTGACACCCAGCACCAACGCGACGACCATATTGGTAGCGAACGACGAGATACCGAGCACATGTAGCCCGACGAAGAATGAGACGACGCCGCGCGCCGTCGCCAACGCGACGAGCACCCCCGCCAGTGGTATCAGTGCTCTCGTAATCGATCGGTAGGCGAGCAGAAGCATGATGATGATCAGGATGATCGTGACGATCGTCAGCGTGGTCAGGCTCTCGTCCGCGGCGTGCAGCGTATCGGTGGCGAGCGGGGATGGCCCGCTCACATAGACATTGAGGCCGCTGGGCTTCGGAACCTTAGCCACGATGTCTCGAATGGCCCCAATTGAGTGGTTGGACGTCGCGTCGCCCAAATCCCCAGTGGGGCGGACGGTCAACGTCGCAGCCTCGGCGTCGGCGCTCTGCTGACCCGACATCGTCACCGGCTTGCCCCAAAGATCCAGCAGCGACTGCACGTGCTGCTTGTCTTGCTGTAGCCGACGCACCAACTCGTTGTAGTACTGGTGGTCCTGCTCACCGAGCTTGCGGCCGTGAGTTTCCAACAGAACGACGGCGGCGCTGGTGAAGTCGGATTCGTTGAATGCCTGGCCTTGCAGAATTGCCGCTTGCGACGACGGCGCGTCTCGAGGGACCTCAGCCTCCGCATTGGCCGCCGTGTTCTTCTCGATCGACGGCACGAATACGTTCGTGACGACCGCGGCCAGTAACCAGAACACCAGGATCGGAACCGCCAGCACCCGCAGCAGTCGTACGACGCGCGGGCGCTTCACCTCGTCGGCGTCCTTGCGGGGTCTGCCCGGTTCGTCGGCGTTCATGCTGCAGTCACCGTGCACGCGACCGCGGCGCCCTCATGCGCGACGTATTTCTCATCGCGGACCACACCGTCGACCAGAATCCGGCATCCCAGCGAGCTACCGTCGACCTGTGAGACCAGGCTCAATGTGGCCGAAGCCGACATCGTCGTCGCCGAAAAAGACCAGGGCAGCGAGGTCAGTCGGACCTCGACCGGGTTGCTCTTGAGATCCGCATAAACGACTTTGCCGCCACCGCCGAGGTCCCCGAAAACCTCGTAAGTGATGTTCTTCGGATTGATTTGAACGACGGTGGCCGGAATGGAACTCGTAGACGGCGGATGGCTGATGGCGTCCGAGGCGTGCCGAACCTTATTGACCCCGTAACTGATGATCGCGATCATCACCAGCGCCACTACGGGCAGCCAGAGCTTGCTGAACAGTCGCCCGGTTTTTCGACGCTTCAGCCTCGCGCTCACCAAAATCCACCTTTGATCTGGTGGGAGATAGCTCGCCCGGGTACGAGCTTAAGCTCCGCAACATTTCTCGGCGTTTGCTGGCCGAAGAGTACACCGCCTCCCGCACGGCCAGAACGAAAATGGCGAAAACTGCGGTCGGCCTGCGCCGTCACATCGGCCTGATCCTGTCCCTGCCAATACCGGGGATAAGTGCGGCATATCAAGTCCGCCCGGGGCGCCCTGATGGTTCTTATATGGCCCGGCCGAAAAGCCTTTCGGCGAACCACAGAAGAGGGAGGATGCCATGACCGCTATCGCTACGTTGTCTGCGTCGCGCGGCGTCGCCGGGCACCGACATGCCCTCCTGGCCATCGGTTCCGGTTTCACGGGGCTGACCGCGACCAAGGCGCTCAAGTTTTCTCAGATGAACGTCACCGACGCCCTGGTGTTCGTGACACGCATTGCCGCGCAGAGCATCTCGCACTTGGCAAGTCAGGCATCGCAGTGGACTCCGTTCGTCCCGGCCGTCGTCACTGCGAGCGTACTTATCGCGCTGGCCGTCGCTGCTGTCGCAAACATCGTTGAACTGATTGCAGCTCCGCCGAGTTCCGGATGGACGGTCCGGATCGTTGAGACAGCAGATTCCTTCTATGCGCCAACGCTTTACAGCGTTCGCGACCGATAGCGAAAGGTTGGTTCCGATCATGATATTTACCGCTCTGCGAGACATGCAGTGGCGCAAGTGGCGCTTTGTGATCGCGATTGTGGTCACCGGACTGGTGTTCGCCATGACGCTGGTCCTCACCGGGCTGGCGAACGGGTTCCGGGTGGAGGATGAACACACGGTTGACTCCTTCGGCGTCGACTTGTTCGTGATCAAATCCGGTGCTACCGGCCCATTCCTGGGGTCGGCGCCGCTGCCGGAGGCCGAGGTGCAAGTAATCGCCGCGACCCCGGGGGTGGTGGCCGCCGCTCCCCTGTTGTACAAGGGCGCGACGTTCAAAGATGGCAACTCGACGCGCGACGCCGCTGTGTTCGGCGCTCCCGCAGGCGGTCCCGGCATGCCGGCCATGTCTCAGGGCAGGGCACCGGCCAGCCCCGACGAGATAGCCGTAT
>NZ_DATNJW010000401.1:0-2195 GCF_035603715.1 Mycobacterium sp.
GCACGTCGAGGTGATCGACGCCGCCAAGATCCCGTACGGACGGGCGATGGCCCAAGACGCCATCAACGCCGTGATGATCGAGCGGGCGCGAGCCGGCCAATTCGTGGTGCGGCTCAAAGGGGGAGACCCGTTCGTGTTCGCCCGCGGCTACGAGGAGTTGCTGGCCTGCGCCGAAGCCGGCATCCCGGTGACAGTCGTGCCCGGTGTGACCAGTGCCATAGCGGTGCCGGCGTCGGCGGGAGTTCCGGTAACCCACCGCGCGATCAACCACGAATTCGTGGTGGTCAGCGGACATGTGGCGCCGGATCATCCCGAATCGTTAGTGAATTGGGATGCATTAGCTGCAATGACCGGAACCATTGTTTTGCTGATGGCGGTCGAACGCATCGAGCTATTCGCGGAAGTCCTGCTAAAAGGCGGCCGACCTGCGGATACGCCGGTAGTCGTTGTTCAACAAGGCACGACGGCGGCTGAGCACACTTTGCGGGCCACACTGGCCGACGCGCCGGAAAAGATCCGTTCGGAGGGTATTCGACCTCCCGCGATCATCGTTATCGGTTCGGTGGCCGCCTTCGGCATTTAAAAGATCCCTAAGATTACTGTAGGGTAAGTTCTTATGACGGCTCTCAACGATGCAGAGCGGGCTGTCCAAAGATGGACAACTGAACCCTCGAAGCGAGCAGTTCACATGCCCCAACCGCACCCGGAAAAGACCGCCGAGTCGACTCCGACCAAGACTTCCACGACGTGGATGCCGACGCGCCGATTCTTCGCCGCGGTCATCGCCATCGCCGGGATGCAGCTGATGGCGACCATGGACGGCACCATCGCGATCGTCGCGCTTCCCAAGATCCAGAACGAGCTGAGCCTGTCTGACGCCGGCCGCAGCTGGGTCATCACCGCGTACGTGCTGACCTTCGGCGGCCTGATGCTGCTGGGTGGCCGCCTCGGCGACACCATCGGCCGCAAGCGGACCTTCATCGTCGGCGTCTCACTGTTCACCATCGCGTCGGCGCTGTGTGGCATCGCCTGGGACGACGTCACGTTGGTCATAGCGCGGCTGCTGCAAGGTGTGGGCGCCGCGATCGCGTCGCCGACCGGCTTCGCGCTGGTCGCAACCACGTTCGCCAAGGGGCCGGCACGCAACGCGGCCACCGCGGTCTTCGGCGCGATGACCGGTGTCGGCTCAGTGATGGGTCTGGTGGTCGGTGGAGCGCTCACCGAGGTGTCCTGGCGGCTGGCGTTTTTGGTGAATGTGCCGATCGGGCTGGTGATGATCTACGTTTCCCGCACCGCGCTGCGGGAAACCAACCGTGAGCGGATGAAGCTCGACGCGGCCGGGGCTGTGCTGGCCACGTTGGCCTGCACCGCCGCGGTGTTCGCCTTCTCGTCGGGACCCGAAGCGGGCTGGATTTCATTCACCACGATCGGTTCGGCCGTCGTGGGGCTCGTCGCGTTCGTCGCGTTCGCCTTCGTGGAGCGCTCGGCCGAGAACCCCGTCGTCCCGTTCAACTTGTTCTTCGACCGCAACCGGCTGGCCACCTTCGCCGCGATCTTCATGGCCGGCGGGGTGTTGTTCACCGTCACCGTGCTGGTCGCCCTCTACGTGCAGGACATCATGGGCTACAGCGCCCTGCGTGCCGGTGTCGGTTTCATCCCGTTCGCGATTGCGATGGGCATCGGGCTGGCCGGCTCGTCGCAGTTGGTGTCGCGCTTCCAGCCGCGGGTCGTGGTCATCGCCGGTGGAGCGCTGGTGGTCGGCGCCATGGTCTACGGGTCGACGTTCAACGGCCAGATGCCGTACTTCCCGAACCTGATCGTGCCGGTCGTGATCGCGGGTATCGGCATCGGCATGATCGTGGTGCCGGTGGCGCTCTCGGCGATCGCGGGCGTCGGCTTCGACCAGATCGGGCCGACTTCCGCCATCGCGCTGATGCTACAAAACCTCGGTGGCCCAGTGGTTCTCACCGTCATCCAGGCTGTCATCACATCACGCACGCTGTACCTGGGCGGCACCAACGGCCCGGTGAAGAACATGAACGCGGCTCAGCTGCATGCCCTTGACCACGGTTACACCTACGGGTTGCTGTGGGTGGCCGGCGTCGCCGTCATCGTCGGCGGGGTGTCGCTGCTGATCGGCTACACCGCCGAGCAGGTGGCTCACGCGCAGGAAGTCAAGGACGCCATCGACGCCG
>NZ_DATNJW010000402.1:0-2232 GCF_035603715.1 Mycobacterium sp.
AACTCCGTGATCACGCCAGACACGGTAGGTACGCACGAAGGCCCAGATTCCCGCGATCAGCAGGATCACCGGGGCACCGAAGGCCAGGATGGTCAGCTGCGGGGCGCCACATGCCACCGTGTCGACGGACATCGCACCCTTACAGGTGCTGTCCCACAGTGCGCCGACGACCAGAAATGCCAGCCCGGCGGCCCCGGCAAGGACACCGAACCTGACAGCGGCATGCACTTGGTGGTCTTCGCGCCCAAGGCGGTCACCGGTTGAGGGGTGATGTTGTGTTTGCATCGGGGATCCTCTGTCGCTGTCACGCGCGGACACACGCGCCACATCCGTATACCCCTGTGGCCGAGGCCGATAAACCAGTCGTCCGAGGTGAGCTCAGCCATCCTCGGCATGCGCCGGCTCTGCGCGTCGCGAGCTGTACCGGATCATGAAGATCGCCGCGGCGATGCCGATGACCAGAAGTCCCAGTGCGCCGAGTTCGAACAGCAGGCGGTCTAGTTCTTTGTCCGAGTGGACCTGTTCGGATGCTGCGGTCACGATCAGGATCCGTCGTACGCAGGCAATCAGCCCGATGAAAAGGAAAGGCTCCGCGGCGATTTCGTGATAGAGCAGTACCGCGCGCAGGGTCGCCGCGATCTCCGCGATGATCAGCACCATCAAGACTCGGTCCAGAACCAGGACGCCACCCTGCAGCGTGTTGACCTTATGAGTCGCCGCCTCCCGGACAGCCTCTCCGCCGCCGATCACCACCAGCACGGCGGCCGCGACCAGGAGTACGAAGGCGATGGCGTAAATCACAGTCTCGAAACCGTCAACCAGGACACCGATGCGCTGACTCAGCCCCTGGCGGGTGGGCTTGCTTCTGGCATCCATGGCGCTCCGATTCTATGGCGCACGCGGCCCGCCAGCGCCTGAGATCCCGGTCAGCGCGTTGCCCGGCGCATGTCGCGGAGCAGTACCGCGAACCGCCGACTTCTTCGCTGAGGTCGCGAACATGCTGGTAGACCGGCGGTAAGGGCTTCGCGACGGACCCGGGGCGCTGATCGGGAATTGGCGGGCACCCAGGCAATATGAAGTTTGCAGTGGCATCCCGGGCGTTGAGGACCTGCGCAAAGGATCGACCAGTACCATCTGCTCTATGCGAACTCCCCGGCGCCGGCTATCGCCGGATGATCGCCGCGCCGAGTTGCTGGCATTAGGCGCGGAGGTCTTCGGACAACGGCCCTACGACGAGGTCCGCATCGACGAGATCGCCGAGCGGGCCGGCGTGTCCCGGGCGCTGATGTACCACTACTTCCCCGACAAGCGGGCGTTCTTCGCCGCCGTCGTCAAAGGGCAAGCCGATCAGCTGTTCGAAACCACCAACACCCCCGCGACGCCCGGTCAGAACCTCTTCGAAGAGGTGCGCGGCGGTGTCCTTGCCTATATGCAATATCACCAAGAGCACCCGCATGCCGCGTGGGCGGCATATGTCGGGCTCGGCCGCTCCGATCCGGTCTTACTCGGCATCGATGACGAGGCCAAGGACCGCCAGATGGAACACATCATGAGCCGCGTCATGGAGGTCGACGGATCGGGCAATCCGCTCGACCCCGTCGTCGAACGCGACCTGCGGATCGTCATCCACGGTTGGCTGGCGCTGACCTTCGAGGTGTGCCGGCAACGCATCATTCACCCCGAGACCGACGCGGGCCACCTCAGCGATACCTGCGCTCATGCGCTGCTCGACGCGATCATCCGGGTGGACAACATTCCCGATCGGCTGGCCAAGCCGATGGCGCCCGACCAGCGCTAACACCCTTTGTCGTAGCCCGTTGTCATGATGGCTGGGTGACCCCCGTACCTGACGACGCGCTCGCACGGTTCAGCGTCGTCACCCGCGACTGGTTTGCCGGTACATTCGCGGCGCCCACCCCCGCGCAATCCGAAGCCTGGTCGGCGATCGCCGACGGCCATAACACACTGGTCATCGCTCCGACCGGTTCCGGTAAGACGCTGGCCGCGTTTCTGTGGGCCATCGACGCGCTGGCTGGTGCACCGCGCAGTGAGCGGTCTGCCGGCACCCGCGTGCTCTACGTGTCGCCGCTGAAGGCGCTGGCCGTCGACGTCGAGCGCAACCTGCGCACACCGCTGGCCGGGATGGCCCGGGTCGCCGCACAACGGGGACTGCCCGCGCCGGAGATCACCGTTGGGCTGCGGTCCGGCGATACCTCACCGGCCCGCCGTCGA
>NZ_DATNJW010000403.1:0-4946 GCF_035603715.1 Mycobacterium sp.
ACCCCCAACGCGCATATTCCTTTCGACCAGTTGCGTCTCAAAGTGGTTGCCGAGCAGCAGGAATGGCCGCAGACTGATCATCCGCGGCGGGCCGGCGTTTCATCGTTCGGGTTCGGTGGCACCAACGCGCATGCGGTGATCGAGCAGGCGCCGGCCGCCGTACCGGTCATCCGTGAGGCCGACCCGGCAGTGAGCACCCTGGTGCTGTCGGGCAAGTCGCCGGAGCGGATTGCCTCGCAGGCGCGCTCGCTGGCCGAATGGCTGCAGGGGGCGGGCGCCGACGTGCGGCTGCCTGACGTAGCCCACACGCTCAACTACCACCGCGAGCGCCACCAGCAGTTCGCCACCGTCTGCATCCGCGACCGCGCCCAGGCGGTGGCGCAGTTGCAGGCCCTGGCCGACGGCCGATACATCGATGGCGCAGATGGAATTGTCGGCCCGCACGACGGGCCGTGCAGTCCCGGCACGGTTTTCGTGTACTCGGGGCAGGGTTCGCACTGGGCCGGCATGGGCCAGCAGTTGCTGGAAGACGAGCCGGTGTTCGCCGAGGCGATCGCCGAGCTGGACCCGATTTTCGTCGAGGAGGTTGGGTTTTCGCTGCAGAAGATCATTGCCAACGGCGAGTCGATCAGCGGCGATGCGCAGGTTCAGCCAGTGCTGATGGGATTGCAGCTGGCACTGACCGAGTTGTGGCGTTCCTACGGAGTGCACCCGGACGCGGTGATCGGCCATTCGATGGGGGAGGTCACCGCGGCGGTGGTCGCCGGTGCGCTCAGCGTCGTCGACGGGCTGCGGGTGATCGCCGTCCGTTCGCAGTTGATGTCCAAGCTCGCCGGCCAAGGCGCGGTCGCGCTGCTGAAGCTCGACCCCGAGGCGACTGAGGCACTGATCGCGGGCTACCCCGAAGTCACTGTGGCTGGCTATATTTCGCCGCGCGAGACAGTGATCGCCGGCGCGGTGGCCGCCGTCGACGCGGTGATCGCGGCAGTGAGCGCGCAGAACCGTTTCGCTCGTCGGGTCAACATGGAGGTCGCGTCGCACACGGCGTTCATGGATCCGATCCTGGGCGAATTGCGCACGGCGCTCAAGGATTTGACTCCCGAGATCCCCACCATCCCGTTCTATTCGACGGTCGTCGACGGCGCCGCGTCACCGATGCTGGACGCCGACTACTGGGTGTCCAACGTGCGTCAGCCGGCGCTGCTCAGCCAGGCCGTCGCGGCCGCCGCCGAGGAGCACGGGACCTTCATCGAGATCAGTGCGCATCCGATCCTGACCCACGCCGTCGGCGACACGCTGGATCCCACCAGCCATCACCACAGCGTGGGGACGTTGTGGCGCGACGGCGACGACGCGGTCCGCTTCCACACCAACCTCAATGCCGTCCACACCAGTCATCCGCCACAGGCCCCGCACCCCGTCGAGCCGCACCCGGTGCTGCCGACCACGCCGTGGCACCATGGCCACCACTGGGTCAACCCCCGGCCGATCGCGCCGGTCAGACATGTTGCCGCCGTTGATGGTCCGGGCACGCAGACCGATGGCCCGATTCCGTCGGAGTGGTACTGCCAGCTGGCCTGGCCGGCCCGCGAATTGTCCGAGGCCAACGGCGACGCTGACATCTCGTGGCTGGTGATCTCCGACTCCGATTTGGGGTCGGAGATCGGCCGCGTCCTCGGCGACGAATTCGCCGCCGCGCCTGCGCCGACATCGGTGCTGGCCGAAGGCACCGACTCGACGGCAATCACCGACGCCCTCGCCGGAGTGACCCACGTGCTCTACGCACCCGGGGTGACCGGCGGCCAGTTCGATGCCGAGGCCGGATACGAGTATTTCAACGCCGCACGACGGCTGAGTGCTGCCATCGCCGAGATGGGCGTGGCGCCGCGGCTGTATCTGCTCACCCGCAACGCCCAGCCGGTCAGTGAAGGCGACCGCGCCAACCCCGCTCACGCGGTGCTGTGGGGTCTGGGCCGCACGCTCGCACTCGAGCACCCCGAATTCTGGGGCCGCGTCATCGATATCGACGAGTCGGTGCCTGAAGGCTTGGCCGCCAGCTACCTGGTGGACGAGGCCAAGGCCGCCGACGACGAAGACCAGGTTGTCTACCGGGCCGGCGTGCGCCGCGTGCCGCGGCTGCACCAGGGATACGCGCCGTCGACCGCCCCCGCCGAATTGTCCAAGGACAGCAGCTATCTGGTTGTCGGGGCGACCGGCAACATCGGACCGCACCTGATCCAGCAGCTTGCCGACTCGGGCGCGGGCACCGTCGTCGCGGTATCGCGCAACCCCGGTTCGCGCCTCGACGATCTGGCCGCCCGCCTGGCGCCGGCCGGCACCACTGTGGTGACGGCAGCCGCCGACGCGGCGGACGAGTCTGCGATGAGCGCGCTGTTCGACCGCTTCGGCGGCGACCTTCCACCGCTGGCCGGCATCTACGTCGCGGCGTTCGGCGGTGGCCCGATCACGTTGCTGGACATGGCGAGTGACGACGTCACCGCGATGTTCCGGCCGAAGCTGGACGTGGTGTCGCTGTTGCACCGGCTGTCACTGCGTCACTCGCTGGATCAGTTCGTGCTGTTCTCGTCGATCTCCGGTCTGACCGGATCACGCTGGCTGGCCCACTACACGGCGACGTCCACGTTCCTGGACACCTTCGCGCTGGCCCGCCGGGCCGCCGGTCTGCCGGCTACCGCGATCAACTGGGGACTCTGGAAGTCGTTGTCCGACGGTCAATCCGAGGAAGAGCGTCAGGTCACTCTCGCTTCGGGTCTGGAGCCGATGGCCGACGAGGTCGCGATCCAGGCGCTGCCGTTGCTCACCGGCCCAGGCGCCCCGGCCCGGCCGACCGTCGTCGCCGCCGACTGGGCCTTGCTGGCCGTGGCGTATCGCACCAGGGCGGCCCTGCGCATCGTGGACGACCTGTTGACCGCAGGCGACAGTGCGGACACTCCGGCGGCGCGCAGCACCGAATTCCGGGATGCGTTGCGCGACGCCGAACCGGCGCGGCGCCACGGGATTCTGGTCGATCACGTGACCGCGCAGGTTGTCTCGGCGATGGGGTTGGCGTCGTCGCAGTTACTCGACCCGACGGCGGGCTTCTTCCAGTCGGGGATGGATTCACTGATGAGCGTGACCCTTCAGCGCTCGCTCTCGGACAGCCTGGGCGAGACGCTGCCCGCGTCGGTGGTGTTCGACTACCCCACGGTCGAAGCGCTGTCGGATTACTTAGCCAGCATTCTTCCGGAGGTGGCGGAAGGGGCCGAGGACGAAAGCGCCGATGACTACGAGGACTTCAGCGACGACGAACTCCTCAAAGAGCTTTCTGAAAGGCTGGGTTGAGCGGGATGACTGCACCGCCAGATCGTCGGGCGATCATCACCGAGGCGCTACGCAAGATCGATGACCTGACGGCTCGGCTGGAGATCGCCGAAAAGGCCGACGTCGAACCGATCGCCGTGGTCGGGATGGCCTGCCGTCTGCCTGGTGGTGTGAGCACCCCCGCCGACTACTGGCAGCTGCTGCACGACGGAGTCAGCGGCGTGATCCGGGTGCCCGAGGACCGCTGGGACGCCGACGCGTACTTCTCCGAGGACCACACCCGGCCAGGGACGATCTGCAACCGGGAGGGTGGGTTTCTCACCTCGTGGCGACCCGACGAATTCGACGCCGAGTTCTTCGGGATCTCGCCGCGCGAAGCGGTCGCGATGGATCCGCAGCAGCGGATGCTGCTCGAAGTCTCGTGGGAGGCACTGGAAAACGCGGGTGTCACGCCCAAGGCGGTTCGCAACACCCAGACCGGGATCTACGTCGGTCTGACCACCAGCGATTACTACTGGCTGTCGACCGACGGCGGGGTACGCCCGGAGGACTTCGACCCGTACCTGCCGTTCGGCAATGCGTCGAACTTCGCCGCGGGACGGCTGTCGTATTTCCTTGGCGTGCACGGCCCAGCCGTGGTGCTCGACACCGCGTGCTCGTCGTCGCTGGTCGCCATCCACCTGGCTACCCAGAGCCTGCGCCGGCGCGAAACGGATCTTGCGCTGGCCGCCGGAACCAACCTGATCTTGACGCCGGAGAACAGCATCGCCTGTTCGCGGTGGGGCATGCTGGCGCCCGACGGCCAGTGCAAGACCTTCGACGCGGCTGCCAATGGCTATGTGCGCAGCGAGGGCTGCGGCGTGGTCGTCCTCAAGCGGCTCAGTGATGCGGTGCGCGATGGGGATTCGGTGCTGGCCGTGGTTCGGGGTTCGGCCGTCAACCAGGACGGTCCGAGCAGCGGGCAGACCGTGCCCAGCGGTCCGGCCCAGCAGGCGGTCTTGCGGGCTGCGCTGGCGTCGGCGCGGTTGAAGCCGTCGGAGATCGACTACATCGAGGCGCACGGCACCGGCACCGCGCTGGGTGACCCGATCGAACTCGACGCCCTCAGCCAGGTTTTCGGCGATCGCGGAGAGTCGGCGCCACTGGTACTCGGCTCGGTCAAGACCAACCTGGGCCACCTGGAGAACTCCGCGGGTATCGCCGGCTTCATCAAGACCGTGCTCAGCATGAACCACGGCTACATTCCGCCGCACCTGCACTTCACCGGGCTGACCCCGAATGCCGGCGCCGGAGCATCGAAGTTCACCATCGCCGCCGACGGCATGCCGTGGCCCGTGGTCGACCGGCCGCGCCGAGCAGGCGTCTCATCCTTCGGGGTCAGCGGGACCAACGCGCATGTCGTCGTCGAGCAGGCACCCGCCCCGGAGCCGGTTGCCGCACAACCAGAACCGGCGATCAGCACACTGGTGATCTCCGGGAAGACCCCCGCGCGCATCGGGCCGATCGCCGCGATGCTCGCCGACTGGATGGACGGCGAGGGTGCCGACGTCTCGCTGGCCGACGTCGCCCACACCGTCAACCACTACCGCGGCCGGTACCGCAGCTTCGGGACGGTGTCCGCCCGT
>NZ_DATNJW010000404.1:0-4978 GCF_035603715.1 Mycobacterium sp.
GTCGACCCTGGTGGGATTCTCCGTCGATCCCGATCCCATCATGCCGCCACCGCGATTAGCGGACTATTGACCCCCAGATCGCAGCAGAACTAGTAGTTTCATTGCCGGCGGCGATGTATAAGGAAATGGCCATGAAGCACCACATCTTCGCGGGATTGGCGGCAGTACTGCTCGCTTCCGGGCTGATTGGCTCAGCGCCACCGGCCATCGCGGGCTGCCTGTACGGCGGACTCTCCGCCAGCCGATGCGATGGACCCGTCCAGCCCGACGGCACCTGGCAACGGTGCGTGATATTCAATTCTTTCGGCAGCGACTCCGGATACCGGTCGCCGAGCAGGCGTTGCGATCAGATGGGCCCTGACCTACACCCGTGGGGCCTTGCCTTCAACGACCCACCGACGCACATCGATGATTGAGTTAGTCCCCTTCGGTAAAGGATCAAGATGACAAAGCGATACATGACCGCAGCCCTAGGGGCCGCCCTGGTGACCGCCGGGCTGACAGCCACGGCGCCCACCGCGAGCGCGGGATGCGTGGACCCGGGATGGGGAGCGCACCCATTTGCGCAGATGTGCGATAGTCCCGTCGACCAGGACGGACTGTGGGAGCGCTGTCTCTCCTATCACGACGCCGGGCCTTACAGCCCAACCGAAACCCAGTGCTACACGATGAGCGCGGGTAATCCTCCGAAGGAGGCCGACCCCGTCGTGCAGACGCCGCCAACGCACATCGACTAGTAGCGCGGGCCGCTCAGGCTACGAGCGGAGCCGCGACGCCGTGTTCGACTGGCGTTGTGCGCACCGCGTCGGGGTCCGCCGCGCATGGGGTGCGCAGCGGCCACGCGAGCTGACGGAGATAGCCGGCCGGTTCGGATTCGTCGATGCCGTACTGCGCCGGCCAGCGGTCGGCGGGCAGATACAGGGTCCCGAACAAGGCGTCCAGCATTGGGAACTCTCCGGCGTAGTTGGTGTTGTAGGCGCGCGGTTCACGAGCGTGGTGCCAGTGGTGGAACTGCGGGGTGGCGATCAACCACCGCACGGGGCCGAAGTTCATCCGCACGTTGGCGTGGATGAAGATGGCCTGCACCGTAATGAGGATGACGAACGCGCCGAGACTGGCCCGGCCGAAGCCCAGTGCGTAGAGCGGCAGCACCGCAGCAGAGCGACCAAAGGTCTCGTCCAGCGGGTGCAAGTGATTGGCGGCAAGCCAATCCAAGTCGCGGATGCTGTGATGCACGCGGTGGAACCGCCACAGCAGCGGAACCTCATGCGCGGCGCGGTGCCCGGCATATCCGCCGACCGTGGTTATGGCGAATCCCGCCACGATCTGCACCCACATTGGACTCGCCGCGATACCGAGACGCAGCGGTGCGGGCACGAACGCACGCAACGCGCCGCCCACCACGACCACCGAGACGATCAGCCCCACCTTCAATGCGGCACCGTTGACCAGATAGTGCACCAGGTCGGTACGCCACCCCCGGCGCAGCACTCGGCGGGGGTGCAGCGCGAAAAGCCGCTCGAGCGGGATGAAGATCACGGCAAGAATCGCCAGCCCGAACAAGATATTGCTGCGCACGCTGAGCGCAGCCAGGACCACCAGCGCCGTCAGCGACGCCAATAACGCGCCGCTGACACCGATTTGTGTGCCCGGCCCATTCACCGCAACGTGCACGCTCCGCGGCGACGGCTCCGCATCGACCGGAGCAGTACCGGAAGAACTGGCCTTGGCCAGCCGCCCCCAACCCGCCAGCACCGAGCACGCCACAACGATCCCGAATCCACCGACGGCCAGGTTCTGGGTGGCGAACGCGATTGCAACCATGACAATCCCCGACTGCACGGCCAGCCCAGCCACGTTCAGGGATCTGCTTCCGGCAAGCAATCGATAACCCTGCCAACCGACCAGCACTGCCGCTGCAAGCAGTGACAGCATCGCTAATCCCATGCCGCCGCCGGGATGCGAGCGCGCCAGACGGCCAGTCACGGTGGCGGCGGTCAAGAGCGCGACCACCTCGGCGGCGTGCAGCAACACCATGACTGCCACCGCACGGCGTCCGCGCATGCCGTTCAGCATGCCTCTCGAGGCTAAGAAAAAAGTGAGGACGGGTGATTCCGTATTGGCCACGCGCCCAACACACATCGACCCGTAGCGGGTGGCTCTGGACTGAGCCTCCGGGGAAAGATGTTACCGAAATTGTGCGTAGACCGAGCCTGCTCGCTGGAGTAATTTCTGCAGGGTGTCAATCAACCGTCGCAAGGTCCTGGGTGGAGCGGGCCTGGCCGGTGCGGCCGCCGCGGCCGGCGTGGGCGTCGACCATCTGGTCTCCGGCCACCACACCGATAGCGAAGTGTCACTTGCCGATGATGCGGCACGTTTCGGTGATCCCCGCATACCGTCTGAGCTGATCACCTCGCACTCGCATCTGTTCCGTCTCGGCGCTTCGCCGGTCGCCCGTTTCGACGGGGGCTCATTTCAGCAGGCGGACGAAGAGAACTTCCCGATCCTCAAAGGTCAAGCCGGCAGCATCGTGGTTCTGACGTTGGTTCCCGGCGGCATTCGCGAACCGCACTGGCACCCGAGCGCATGGGAGATCAACATCGTCACCAAGGGCGTCGCAAGTTGGGCTCTCGTTGACGGAAACGGCAACCACGAAAGCTTCGACCAGAAGGTCGGTGACGTGGTGTTCGCACCCCAGGGTTCCTTCCACTACTTCGAGAACCGCGGCCCCGATGACATGAAGATCGTCATCGTGCAGAACACCAGTACCCCGGAATCCAAGGACAACATCGGCATCGGCGAGTCCCTCAGTAAGCTTCCGCCCCGAGTGTTGTCAGCCATCTTCGGCGTTCCGGAAAAGACCTTCAACTCCTTCAAGAAGATCGACGAAGCGATCGTCGTCCTCCGGAAGCATTAGGAAGATTCGATGACTGATGACGCCGAGCGTTTCGGTGATCCCCGCATACCCGATGAGACGATCACCTCGAAATCACACCTCTTCCAACTGGGCGCCCTACCTCCGATCACGTATGACGGTGGCACACAGCAGCAGGCACACGAGCAGAACTTTCCGATACTCGCCGGTCAAGAGGCCAGTATCCAGCTGATCACGTTGCAGCCCGGCGGTATTCGCGAACCGCACTGGCACCCCAGCGCGTGGGAGCTCAATCTGGTCACCAAAGGCGTCGCAAGCTGGGTCCTCATCGACGGAAACGGTAACCACGAGAGTTTCGAGGCCCACGTTGACGACCTCGTGTTCGCACCCCAAGGATCCTTGCACTACTTCGAGAACCTCGGCACCGAAGAGCTGGACGTGCTGATCATCCAAAACTCGAGCGCAGCAGAAGACAAGGACAATGTCGGGATTGGCGAAGCGGTGAGTCAGATGCCGCCCGACGTGTTGGCCGCCGTCTTCGGTGTGCCCGCAGCCACATTCGCTTCCTTCAAGAAGCTCGACAACGCAGTCACCATCCTGCGATCTCACTGACCGTCATTCCACCAGCTGCGCCGCGATCGTCGCGCCAAGGTTCCAACACGCGTCGACATCGCTCTTGCTCGGCTTGCCCGAAACCACCACGGTCTCTGCGTTTTTGACCCAGCCCAGCCCGGTCGTGATCGTGTCGACTGCTCGCTCGGCGCCCTCGGTGCCCTCGTTGCCGTGGAGGTACAGCCCGAACGGTCGGCCGCGCGTCGAATCAAGCAGCTGGTAATAGGCGCAGTCAAACGCGTGCTTGAGAGCACCCGAAATGTAGCCAAGATTCGCCGGAGTACCCAGCAGGTAGCCGTCAGCTTCCAGCATTTCGACCGCCGAGACGGTGAGCGCCGGTCGCCGTACGACCTCTACGCCTGTGATCTCGGGATCGGTCGCCCCGGCCACCACCGCCTCGAACATCTCCTGGCAGTGCGGCGACGGGGTGTGATGAACAATCAACAGCACGGCCACTAGCCGGGCCTCCTCATCTCACGTTGGACGCGGACGTTCCGGTTCTATCCAGCCGACTGCTGACCGCGACCGACGCGACGACGCACCCTGCGCATGCTTCGGCGCAGACCCCGGACTGCATAGCCGGCAGCCACGACCGACGCCACAACCGTGGTAATGAACACGGGCAGCCAGCTACCCCGGTCGTGGTCGACCGACCACCAGACAATCGAGAAGAGCACCGTGCAGAGAAATAGGACGATGTCACGCCAGCTTCCTTCGTACGAACTGGCGGCTGCGCGCAACCGGCGTGCCGTGTTCTCCGCCACGATCAACTCGTCGATGCGGTCGTCAATGCTGCGCCGCAACTCCTCCCGCCGGGCCGCCTCGGTGTCAGGCAGCTGCTCGAGCAGCTCCAAGTCTTGTTTGATCCCTTCGCGCAAGTTGGGACCCCTGAGTTGCCCCACCGCAGCGCCGAACAGCGCACCACCGACGACGGGAGCCGCGCCCATGGCGATCGCTGCCATACCGGGCATTGTGACCTCTACCTTCCGCTCGCTCCGCAATCCTGTGCATCGACCCCACGGTGACGTTGGTTGCTGACCGACGGCCCAACCGCCGGAACATCACTTCATGGTCGCAAGATTGTGCCAAAAATTCTTGAGGCTGTCGGTGCCGCCGAAAAGCGTGGTGAAGTTCGTCGAGTCGACCAGGACGATGTCGCCGGCCCGCTGGCCCGACGGCGGCATCCAGATCAGCGCGTTGAATTCGGTGTTGCCCGCCGCGGTGAAGGGATGGTGCCTATTGGGATCGATCCGTTGCCGACCCAACACCCGCACCGAGTCGCTCTCCGGTGCGGTGAGTTCGTAGTGCGGCAGGTGGGGATGGAAGTTGAACGTGGTGACGTTGTCGAGCAGCCTGGCTGCGTCCAGGTCGCGGACCGCGGTCAGGGGTGCGATCTGCTTGGTGCCCTCGACCACGGCGGGCCGCAGCCCCCAGGTGTTGTGAACCGGAACCTCGAGGGCCTTCATCAGTGAGCGAGTGTACTGTCCGAAC
>NZ_DATNJW010000405.1:0-14673 GCF_035603715.1 Mycobacterium sp.
ACGGGCGATCGACGCCACCGAGACGCTGGAGGCCGAGAGCGCCGATTCAGGTGCCGCCGCGCTGACGGCAGCTGTGCTGCGGATCCACGCCGACCGCGGCCAAACCGCCAAGCGGGAGATCCGGCTGCTGTCCCGATTCACCGGGGCCAACCCCCACGTCGCAATCGTGGGTGTCCCTTCGCTGCCGTTCGACGTCTCCGATTTGGAGGCGTTGCGGGCCATCGCCGACCAGATGACGGCGACGGCCTGAGAAGGCCTGTTCTAGCCGACGCTGCGGTGCTTGCGCTGCGTGCTGAAGAACTCCGACCAGGAGACCACCTCGGGGTGCTGCTTGAGCAGCGCCCGACGCTGACGTTCGGTCATCCCACCCCAGACGCCGAACTCGACACGGTTGTCCAGCGCGTCAGCGCCGCACTCCAACATCACCGGGCAGTGCCGGCAGATGACCGCGGCCTTGCGTTGTGCAGCCCCCCGCACAAACAGCTCGTCGGGGTCGGCAGCCCGGCACAGCGCTTTCGAAACCCAAGCGATCCTCGACTCCGCCTCAGCCCCAAACGGAATGGTGGCTGCAGGTGCTGCTGCGGTCGTCTTATGCGCCGCGGTCCGAATACCTGACACCAGCGATTCCCCTTCGCTCTTGCCACCGGTGTGGCAACCACTGCGTGATCCAGAAACCCGATGCGACCTGCGCCACACTGTGCTCGTCGGTGTTACCTGTATCTCATTGTGTGGATAAGCTACGTGGTCAGGTACCAATTACGCAACATTCTTTGACCCCCTTTTTTGGGACGACCGTGCAATCCGATCATGAAGGGGACTCCGGAACCGGCGAAAAAGGCGAGTAATAGCCTCCTGAGCTGCGGCTGAGAGAAACCTGAGGCGTGGCGGCCGGGAAAGAAATTCTCGCCGACCTCTCGCGCAGACTACCGTCGCAGCGCCGCTAGTGTAGTTGCCATGTCGGAGCGCCCCGCGACCGCGGTCACCATCGCCAAGCTCGCCGGGTGCTGCCTGCTCGCCAGCATCATCGTCGCCGCCCTGCTGTTCCCCGTCGCCGGTGGCATCGGGCTGGTGTCCAACCGGGCCTCCGAAGTCGTCGGCAACGCATCGGCGCAACTTCTGGAGGGCGACGTCCCGGCGGTGACCACGATGGTGGACGCAAAGGGCAACACCATCGCGTGGTTGTACTCGCAGCGCCGATTCGAGGTGCCCAGCGACAAGATCGCCAACACCATGAAGCTGGCCATCGTCTCGATCGAGGACAAGCGATTCGCCGAGCACAACGGCGTCGACTGGAAGGGCACGCTGACCGGCCTGGCCGGCTACGCCTCGGGCGACGCCGACACCCGCGGTGGCTCGACGATCGAGCAGCAGTATGTAAAGAACTACCAATTGCTGGTGATCGCACAGACCGATGCCGAAAAGCGTGCCGCGATCGAGACCACTCCGGCGCGCAAATTGCGCGAGATCCGGATGGCGCTCACTTTGGACAAGACCTTCACCAAGCCGGAGATCCTGACCCGTTACCTCAACCTGGTTTCGTTCGGTAACAACGCCTTCGGCGTGCAGGACGCGGCGCAGACGTATTTCGGCATCAACGCCTCGGACCTGAACTGGCAGCAGGCCGCGCTGCTCGCCGGACTCGTCCAGTCAACCAGTTCGCTCAATCCCTACACCAACCCGGACGGCGCGCTGGCCCGGCGAAACCTGGTCCTGGACACCATGATCCAGAACATTCCCAACGAGGCCGACGCGATACGCGCCGCCAAGGCCGAGCCGCTGGGAATCTTGCCGCAGCCCAAGGAATTACCGCGTGGCTGCATAGCGGCGGGTGATCGCGCGTTCTTCTGCGACTACGTGCAGGCCTACCTGTCGCGCGCGGGAATCAATAAGGAACAGCTCGCTCGCGGCGGCTATCTGATCCGCACCAACCTGGATCCCGATGTGCAGGAACCGGTCAAACACGCGATCGACACCTATGCCAGCCCCACCCTCGAGGGCATTGCCAGCGTGATGAGCGTGATCCGGCCCGGTAAGAACTCGCACAAGGTTGTGGCGATGGCCAGCAACCGCACCTACGGATTGAACACCGAAGCCGGCGAGACCATGCGATCGCAGCCGTTCTCGCTCGTCGGCGACGGCGCCGGCTCGATCTTCAAGATTTTCACGACGGCCGCGGCGATGCAGATGGGAATGGGCATCAACACCCAACTCGAGGTTCCCGGCAGGTTCCAGACCAAGGGTATGGGCAACGGTGGCGCCAAGGGCTGCCCCAAGGAGACCTGGTGCGTGATCAACGCCGGCAACTATCGCGGGTCGATGAATGTGACCGACGCACTGGCCACCTCGCCCAACACCGCGTTCGCGCGGCTGATTCAACTCGTGGGTGTGCAGCGAACCGTCGACATGGCGGTCAAGCTCGGACTGCGGTCCTATGGCGAGCCAGGCAGTGCCCGCGACTACGACCAGGAGAGCAACGAGAGCCTGGCCGACTTCATCAAACGGCAGAACATCGGCTCGTTCACATTGGGGCCATTCGAGCTGAACGCGCTGGAGTTGTCGAACGTCGCGGCGACGCTGGCCTCGGGCGGCACCTGGTGCCCGCCCAACCCCATCGACAAGCTGATCGACCGCAACGGCAACCAGGTGGCCGTCACTACCGAAGCCTGCGACCAGGTGGTGCCCGAAGGGCTGGCCAACACGCTGGCCAATGCGATGAGCAAGGACGCGCTGGGCGGCGGCACCGCGGCGGGGTCCGCCGGGGCGGCGGGCTGGAGCCTGCCGGTGTCCGGAAAGACCGGGACCACCGAGGCGCACCGTTCGTCGGGCTTCGTCGGCTTCACCAACCAGCTGGCGGCGGCGAACTACATCTACGACGACTCCACGTCACCGTCCGACCTGTGCTCGTCGCCGCTGCGGCGTTGCGGCGACGGGAACCTGTACGGCGGCAACGAGCCGGCCCGCACCTGGTTCACCGCGATGAAGCCGATCGCCACCCTTTTCGGTGACGTGAAGATGCCGCCGACGGACCCCGAGTACGTCGAAGGCGGGCCCGGCTCCCGCGTGCCGAGCGTCGCGGGTCTCGACGTCGACGCCGCGCGTCAGCGCTTGAAGGATTCCGGCTTTCAGGTCGCCGAGCAACCCGCATCGATCAACAGCAGCGCGAAGTATGGCGAGGTGGTCGGGACCACACCCAACGGCCAGACAATCCCCGGTGCGGTCATCACCATCCAGACCAGTAACGGCATCGCGCCGGCGCCGCCGCCACCGCCGGAGGGCGCCCCAGGTGCTCCAGCGCCGGTGGGTTCGCAAGTGATCGAGATCCCGGGTCTTCCGCCGATCACCATTCCGATCCTGGCGCCGCCGCCTCCCTAGCAGGTCTGCTGGTGTGTGACACGCCGCTGCCCGGCCAGCGGCAGTACGCTGGCCTGCATGCCCTCCGCCATGACCGCTCTGAAAAGTACCGGTGCCGTCGCGCTTGGATCGGCTGTTGCCGGAATCGGCTACGCCTCGCTCATCGAGCGCAATGCATTCGTGCTGCGCGAACTGACCATCCCGGTGCTGGACCCGGGTTCATCGCCGTTGCGGGTGCTGCACATCAGCGATCTGCACATGCGACCCGGTCAGCGCCGCAAGCAGGCGTGGCTGCGTGAACTCGCCGGCCTAGAGCCCGACCTGGTCGTCAACACCGGCGACAACCTGGCACACCCCCGGGCCGTGCCGGCGGTCGTCCAGAGCCTGGGCAACCTGCTTTCGGTGCCCGGTGTATTCGTCTTCGGCAGCAACGACTACTTCGGTCCGCGGCCGAAGAACCCGCTGAACTACCTGACCAAGCCCGGCCACCGCGTGCACGGTCAGCCGCTGCCCTGGCAGGACCTGCGGGCGGCATTCACCGAGCGCGGCTGGTTGGACCTGACCCACAATCGTCGCGAATTCGAAGTCGGGGGCGTGCACATCGCGGCCGCGGGTGTGGACGATCCGCACATTGCCCGGGATCGCTACGACGCGATCGCCGGACCGGCTAGCCCGGCCGCCGACCTGCGGCTGGGGTTGACTCATTCGCCGGAGCCCCGGGTGCTGGACCGCTTCGCCGCCGACGGCTATCAAATGGTGATGGCCGGCCACACCCACGGCGGACAGCTGTGCCTGCCGTTCTACGGCGCTCTGGTGACCAACTCCGGCCTGGATCGGTCGCGGGCCAAAGGCCCGTCGCGCTGGGGCGCCAACATGCGCTTGCACGTGTCCGCTGGGATCGGCACATCTCCGTACGCTCCGGTGCGGTTTTGCTGCCGGCCCGAAGCGACCTTGCTGACGTTGATTGCGGCCCCCATCGGAGGGCGCGATGCGCAACATGATCGTGGCCGCTCGCAGCCCATCTACTCGGTGGGCTAAATCGCTATTCCTGCGACGAAGTGATCAGGATCCGAGAATTGGATTCCGCGCTCATTGAATCCCCGCGCCCAGTCCACTGGGATTGACTCCATGCCTGATCGATATCGCTATCGGGAGCGGTAACCAGCAGCCACAGCACCCCAAGGGCCAGGAATCCGCCGAACACCACGGCGCCTAACACCGTCATGATTTACCCGCTTCCGTCGCACATCGTGCTCTCTTAGTTTATGGAATGGCTCCGACATCTCGGTTATTCCACGCCGGACTGTGGCGCAAATCCCCGACCGGAACGGATGTGATCTGCGCAGCGGTCCCGGGCCGCTGCCGCCGGCCGCGGGGTCGCCGACGCAATGCGCTTTGGCGGGCTGCCCTGGCGGTGCGATACGCTGTCGTGGCTTCACGCGGGGTGTGGCGCAGCTTGGTAGCGCGCTTCGTTCGGGACGAAGAGGTCGTGGGTTCGAATCCCGCCACCCCGACAATGTTTAGCTGGTAGCAGGCCCGACGGCCTGCTGCCCAGATTCCGGCAGCATACCGGGTACGTTGTCTGCTTCAGTTTCACTGTTGCCGTTGACAATTGACGGTGGCAGTGCCGGCATACACATGCGTGGCCCCAATTCGCAGATGAAATCAGTAGGCCGGGTCTGCTGCGTACGCGGCTTGGGTACCGCTGCCCGGCGATCAGGCTGTCCCCGCTACTACCAGGATTCATTGGGACGGGTTGCTATTCCGTTTGCCGGAATTCGCAGCGCGCACAGTGCGCTAATGGTGGGCACAAGTATCGGTTCACACAGCGGCTCAGCCTTCGATGGAGAGGAATCAATATGCGTGCCATCCAGATTGACCAGTTCGGCGACCCCGCGCAGGTGCTCCGCGTCGTCGACATCGAGGAGCCGCCGCCACCGGGTCCGCATGAGGTTCTCTTGAGCGTCGAGGTCTCGCCGTTGAACAAACACGACCTGCTGGTTGTCACCGGCATGCTGGCGCGACCACCCCTGCCCCACATACCAGGCGCAGAAGGGGTCGCCCGCGTACTTGCCACTGGCGCCGAGGTCGATGGACTTCAGGTCGGTGATCTTGTCGTGCTACCTCTGTATGCCGGTGCCTGGCGTGAGCGGCTCGTCGTGCCCGCCGACGGCCTGTTCGCACTCCCCGCCGGCGGCAACATCGAGCAGTACTCGATGCTGGGCAGCAACCCCCCGACGGCGGGGTTGATGCTCAGTGAAGTCACCCCCCTGCAGCCCGGTGACTGGGTGGTTCAGAACGCCGCGAACTCCGGTGTGGGACGGTCATTGATCGCGTTGGCCAAACTTCGTGGACTGAATACGATCAACCTGGCCCGTGACGACACAACGTTCGCCGAGCTCACAGCAGCCGGGGCCGACGTGGTCCACGTCGATGACCCCGATGCGGTCGGAAATGTCCGAGCAATCATCGGCGATGCGCGAGTGGCGCTGGCGGTGGAAGCCGTCGGTGGTCCCGGGGTGGCGCGGCTGCTCGAATTGCTGTCCGACGGCGGATGGTTGGTCAGCTATTCCTGGGCCAGGGACGAACCCATGTGGGTCGACACCTCGACACTGGTCGGCAAGCACCTCACCGTCCGCGGATTCTTTGTTGGCGAATACGACTACCGCGACAAGGTGATGCCAGTCATTCGTGAGGCGGCACCGCTGGTGGCCGACGGCACCCTCGTCGTCCCGGTCGCGGGCGTGTACCCCCTCGAGCACATTCAGGACGCGGCGCAGCATCTCCTCCGGGGCGGCAAGATCCTCCTGAAAGTGGCGTAGCGCACTAGCTTTCGTGGGCAGGATAGGCGTGGATCACCGCGGTGGTCAGCTTGGGCAGCGAGTGAATCAGGGCGTGTTCGGAGTCGTGGGCGATGCGGTGCGCGGCAGCCAAGCTCATCGTGGGGTCGACGTCGAGTTCGGCGTCCGCGTGGAGGCGGTGGCCGATCCAGCGCATCCGCACGCTGCGGACCGAATGCACCCCCGCCCGGCCGGCTAACACGGATTCGGCGGTGTCAACCATTTCAGGGTCAACCCCGTCGATGAGACGGCGGAACACGTCACGCACGGCAGTGCGCAGCACCGCGAGGATGGCAAAGGTAATGACCAGCCCGACGATGGGGTCGGCGAGCGGGAAACCCAGTGCGACACCGCCGGCACCGACGAGCACGGCCAACGAGGTGAACCCGTCGGTGCGGGCATGCAAGCCGTCGGCCACCAAAGCGGCGGAGCCGATCACCCTGCCGACTCTGATGCGGTACACCGCGACCCACTCATTACCGATGAACCCGGCCATCCCCGCGAGTGCGACCCAGCCGACATTCGCGATGGGTCGCGGGTGGATGAGGCGTTCGATGGCTTCATAGCCGGCGACAATGGCCGACAGGGTGATCATCGCGACGACAAACAATCCCGCCAGGTCTTCGACTTTGCCGAATCCGTAGGTGTAGCGACGGGTTGCGGCCCTCGTGCTGAGCGCGAACGCGATCCAGAGCGGTACGGCGGTCAGCGCATCGGAGAAATTGTGGATGGTGTCGGCGGCCAGTGCGATCGATCCGGACATGACCACAATGACGATTTGCGCGAGCGCCGTCGCGCCCAGCACCAGCAGGCTGAGTTTGACGGCCCGGATGCCCGCAACGCTGGATTCCAGCGCGCTGTCGAGACTGTCGGCGGCGGCGTGCGAGTGCGGCGCGAAAACTTCCTTGATCGCCCCGCGAAGCCCTGTCGGATGGTCGTGGTCGTGGTCGAGGTCGTGGTGGTGGTGGCCGTGACCATTCTGGACGTGTGTCATCGCTGAGTCGCCTTGCCGGCGCGACGATCGCTGGCGATGCCACGCACCGTGTCGTCGCCGCGGTGGTGGCGGGGCACCTCGGGGCCGGCGTGTTCGGCGTTGTACACCGCATCGACGACCAACTGGCTGACGTGTTCGTTTTCCAGGCTGTAGAAGATCGTGGTGCCCTCGCGGCGGGTGCGCACCAGCCGCGCCATCCGCAACTTGGCCAGATGCTGCGATACCGATGGCGCCGGCTTGCCCAGCTGTTCGGCGAGTTCGTTGACCGCCAACTCACCGCCGGTGAGTGCCCACAGCACCCTGATCCGGGTGGGGTCGGCCAGCATGCGAAACACTTCGACGACCAGGTCGACCTGGTCTTCGGGAATCACCGTTGGAACGTTATTATCTGCGTTCATACGCAGATAATAACTTATGCAGGAACCACCAGGCTATTCCTCGCGAGCGGCGCCCCGAAATAGGTGGCGTCCGGATCGACGACCACGGTCTTGGAGTCACCCTGCTTGGCCAGAACGTCGCGGGCCATCTGCTCGAACGTGATCTTGTCCGGCCCTCCGACGTTGTCGATGCCGTCGAATGGTTGAGCTTCGGCCACCCGGGCGATCTCGTCGGCAAGGGCTCGGGCGGAGATCGGCTGGATCAACGCGTCCGGAACGCGGACCTCGTCGCCGACGGTCAGCGATGCCGTGATGGTGTCGGTGAATTCGACGAACTGAGTGGCGCGCACGATCGTGTAGGGAATCTCCGCCTGCTCGACGAGTTCCTCCTGGGCGACCTTCGCACGCATGTAGCCGCTCTCGGGCAACTGATCGCAGCCCACGATCGACACCGCGACGTAGTGCCCGACCCCCGCGCCCCTGGCCGCGGCGACCAGATTCTTCGTCGAGGTGGTGAAGAACTCCATCACCGGGCCGTCGTCGAAAGACGGCGCGTTGGATACGTCGACGACCACGTCGGCGCCCGTCAAAACATCGGCGAGACCTTCTCCGGTCAGCGCATTGACGCCGGTGGAACGCGACGCCGCGACCGTGTCATGGCCTCGGTCCCGCAGCGTCCCTACCACTTTCGATCCCAGGACACCCGTGCCGCCGATCACCACGATCCTCATAGCGGTATCAGCGCCGCCCGGCCACTTCAGATGCCGGGGTACCACACGTCGGGCGGCAACAGGTTAGCCAGATTCTCAACGGCCGCCAGCGCCGCTGACGTGTCAGCCAGCCCACTCCACATCAGGGAAGCATCGGTAGACCCGGGGGCTTCAAACCAGAGAGCTGAGCCAACCCCTGGGTCATCCACGGAAAGGTAGGTACCCGAGGCCGTGGTGAGGAGATTGTCCACTTCGCCGTTGCCGAACACCACGTGGATGTCATGGAGTGCGGCGGTGACGTCGGCCGGGGGCCACTGCTCGGTGGCGGCGTTGAAGCTGGGGTAGAACGCGGAATCGGTCACCGTCGCACCGGCCAGGCCACCGGGGTCGGTGCCACTAGTGGCTGCGCCGAAGTTGTATACCGACTCATCGGTCCACGGCGTCGCGTAGTCCGACTCGAACACGTCATAACTGCCGACGGTCGTACCACCTATTTCCACATTGGTCGGCTGGTACTGCTGCCACTCGGTGAAAAATGGCTGGAACCCCACATACCCGTCTACGCCGAGTGCCGTATAGGGCACGTGTGGGCCAGCGGACACCAAGAGAAGGTCGTCCCAACCTCCGTCATCGGCGTGCGCGAGTGCGAGGGGGACGACCGCAGCAGCGGCCAGGCCGCCGGCGGCCGCGCCGATCGCCAACAGAAGACGACGTTGTTTCATCATGGGAGCCCCCCCTTTTGGTTGTTGCATTCATATGCAACAAGTCCGAATCCCGGAAGAGTACCTCCCGGATGATCTTGAAGCAGCCGGAATGAAAAATATTTGCTAGCACACAAGCTTCTCGTCACCAAAGTCTCAGTTTTCGTGCGAATGCCGCAGTTGGGTGCTAACTGTTTGCGCAGCGTGAAGGTAGCCACGGAGCGGGCGCAGCGACCCTGGACTGAGCAGATTTCGCCGGCTTGGACGCGCCCGCGGCACCTCCCGCCTGCCGGGGTTGTCGGCAGTGTGCAACAGTCGCACACACTTGCGTGTTCAAGATCAATCGCTTCACCCAAATCGACTGCGCGACTGCGGGAAACACTGGATGATCGCCGGGTGAAGGTCATCGTCACGGGCGGCAACAGCGGCGTCGGCGCGGCAACGGCAGCCACGCTCGCGGCTGCCGGGCACAGCGTCGTCATCGCCTGCCGCACCATCCCGAAAGCCGAGCAAGCCGCAGCTGGCATGACCGGCGACGTCGAGATAGCTCACCTCGATCTTGCCGATCTCGCGAGCGTGCGAAAGTTCGCCGACTCGGTTGACGGGGTCGATGTGCTGATCAATAACGCCGGGGTGATGGGCCTACCGCTGACGCGCACCGCCGACGGATTCGAGGCCCATATGGGCACCAACTACCTCGGCCACTTCGCGTTGACTTGCCTCCTCGGCGATCGGATCAAGGATCGGGTGATCTCGGTGGTCAGCTCGGCCTACGCGCTTAGTCGCCTACACATAGACGATTTGCACTGGCACCACCGCAAATACTCCAAATGGTCGGCCTACGGCGAATCGAAGTTGGCCGTCATGCTGTTCAATCACGAGCTGACCAGCCGCGGAGTGCTGACTTATATGACTGATCCGGGAGCGACGAATACCGACATCAGCCGGGACGCCACCGGCGTGGTGCCGTGGATTCGCGACCACACCTTCCGCGGCTTCCCAGCCCACAGCGCGGGCACCGGCGCGCGATCGACCATTCAGGCGGTGACCACCGATCTGCCCAGCGGCAGCTATCTTGCGCCGCGGTTCAATCAATGGGGCAAGCCGACGGTGACCAAGCCGCGTGCCAAAGCACGTGACGCCGCGATGGCCCGTCAGCTGTGGGACGTCTCTGTCGAGCTGACCGGGTGCGACTGGCCTGTTTGACGAGTGCCGATTCGCGGGTACACACCCGCGTGACTCACCTACAGGCAACGGTCGAACCTCCGCTGCCGGCTGCCCACGGGCCGTTGTCGCTGGCCGTGCGGCGCAACCTCACCGAGCCCGCGCCGCACGATCAGCTGACTCGCATAATCGCGTCTGTCGGCGAGCCGGATCCATACGGCCTGGATCTGCAACTGGCGCTGTACATGTGCTACGAACTCCACTACCGCGGATTCGCCGGTGTCGACCCGACCTGGGAATGGAATCCCGGGTTACTGCATCTGCGCGAACAATTGGAGCGCGTATTTCTGGCCGGTGTGAGTCGCGATGTGGGCCGGATCGAACCCGGCCGCACCGCCGATGCCGAAATGAGCGACCTGTCAATCGAATCCGCAGACGGGACCGGTCCGTCATATTGGCTACGCGATAATGGGACGTGGGAGCAGATGCGCGAATACTTCGTGCATCGATCGCTGTACCACCTCAAAGAGGGAGACCCGCACGCCTGGGCGATCCCCCGTCTGATTGGTCAGGCGAAAGCGTCTTTCGTCGCAGTCGAATTCGACGAATACGGAGCAGGACGGGGCGCCAAACTCCATCAGCAATTGTTCGCCGACCTGCTGACCGCGGCCGAACTGGATGCAACGTACCTTGCGTACCTGGAAAAGGTTCCCGCCGAGTCGCTGGCAGTGGTGAATCTGATGTCGTTGTTCGGCTTGCACCGCCAGTTCCGCGGGGCTGCCATCGGACATTTCGCGTCAACGGAGATCACCTCGTCGCCGGGGTCACGCCGGTTGGTGGAAGCGCTGCAACGGCTGAACGCTCCGCCGGAATGCGTTGCGTTCTATCGCGAACACGTCGAGGCCGACGCGGTGCACGAGCAGGTGGTGCGCGGCGACGTGGTCGGCGATCTCGTTGCACGAGAACCGCATCTGGAGCCCGATGTGGTCTTCGGGATTCGCGCGCATGCTGCGGTCGAAGACCGGCTGGCCGACGTCATCATGACGTCATGGAAGGCCGACGAGACCTCCCTATTACGACCGATTGGCTGACTTCGCCTGCGCTGCAGGCCGACAACGCCGATGGCTGGTATCGCACATGGGATAGTCCTTACTCCGGCGACACGTGCACACAGCTACCAAGAAGCGATCGGACTCGACGACGTCGCCGCCCGGTGTCTCGATGCGGACCGGCCCGGGTATCAACACCGGCCCGTTGGGTATCACCTGCACGCGCATCCGCTCGGTCACGGTTTGTCCGCCCGGATCACCACTAGCTTCTCCGTCCGGCAGCCCCGTTTGATCTGGCCGGTGGCGGTCAGCCAACCGGCCCGCGCCGAGAGCACCGGGCCGAATGTGATCACCTGGGAAGCAATCACTTCGGCTTCCAATCCAGTTGCACGCAACGAGTTCAGTGACTTGTCGACTCCGGACAGCGCGGACTGCACCAGCAACATCGAGCCGCCGGCGTCCAGCAGCCCGGCCGCCGACTCACACAACGGATCCAGGACCAACCGTCCGTCGACTCCGGCGTCCCAGGCCCGCGCGGGACCCGCGGTGATCGGGATGACGTCGATGTCGCCGGCCGGTGGTGTGGGCACGTAAGGCGGGTTCGACACGATGAGGTCGAACGGCGCGTAATCCAAAGCGCTGGAACAGGACCCTTCACGAACGTCGATCTCGACGCCTGCATACACGGCATTGTCCTGCGAGCAGCACACCGCGCGTGGGCAGATGTCCAGCGCGATCACGCTGGCGGCGCCGAGTTCGGCGGCGGCGATCGCGACGACGCCGCTTCCCGTGCAGAAATCCAGTACCCGGCGCCCCCGGGCTAATTCGGTCTGTTCCAGGCTGTCGATCAGCAATTGCGAGTCATGTTGCGGGGGGTAGACACCGTCGATATCGAGCGAACAGCTCCGTGCGGGAAAAGCGATGGTCACTTCGGCCTTTCGAGATCGTAACGGCCATGATGCTCACGGCTTGCGGTGACAAATGCCCACAATCCACGGTCTCGAAACCGGATTCGCCAGCGAAGTGTTCAGCTGCGCGCCGGAGCTTGCTCGAGCTGCTTGACGAGGGCAGCGCAGAACGCCGGCAGATCGGACGGCGACCGACTGGTGATCAGATTCCGATCGACGACCACCTCCTCGTCGACGACATTGCCGCCGGCATTTCGCAAGTCGGTGCGGATGCTCGGATACGAAGTCACCGTGCGCCCCGCCACCACACCGGCCTCCACAAGGGTCCAGGGCCCATGGCAGATGGCGGCGACGGGCTTACCAGAATTCACGAAGTCCCGCACAAAGGACACCGCCGTATCATCCAGTCGAAGCTTGTCCGGATTAACCGTCCCGCCGGGTAAAACCAGAGCGTCGAACTCGTCGATGGATACCTGCGATACCGCCTGATCGACTGGGAATGTTCCGGCCGGCTCCAAATCATGGTTGCGTGCTTGTATGTCATCGGTTTTCAGCGACAGCAGCTGAACCTGCGCGCCGTTCTCACTGAGCACCGAACGCGGCTGCTCAAGCTCGACTTTCTCCACACCGTCGGCAGCCAAGATCGCTACCTTCTTGCCTTGCAATGTGTTCGACATCTAACGGCCTCCTTCCGACCGAAGTGCCACCAACAGCGGCTCGGCGGCTTCCTTGAGGAATTCGTCTTGAGAATCGCCGCCGATCTGCAAGAGCGCGATGTCGGTGAAGCCCGCCTTCCAGTATGGGCGGACCGCGTCGACGATCGCATCCAGATCCGGGCCGCACGGAATGCTGTCGGCAACGTCCTCGGGGCGAACGAACTGCGTCGCCCCCGCAAAACCGGCGGGTGTGGGCAGATCGGCATTGACTTTCCATCCACCACCGAACCAACGGAATTGGTCGTGCGCGCGTTGAATGGCCGCATCCCGATCGGGATCCCAACAAATCGGGATCTGACCGACGATCCGGCCACCGCCGGCGAGCCCGTTGGCCTGGCGTGCGGAATGCCATTCGTGCACGAGGTCCCCGTCGGGTTCCACCGCGATCAGATGGTCGGCGAGAACGCCGAACTTGTCGACTGCCCTCTTTCCTCCCATCGCGACGCCGATGCCGACCGGGATATCGGGCAGATCCCACAGTCTGGCGGAGTCCACCTGGAAGTAGTCGCCTCGCCAGTCGACCAGATCGCCGCCGAACAGCGCGCGAATGATCTCGATCGCCTCGCGCAGCATGTCTTGCCGCTGCTTGATCGCCGGCCAGCCCTTACCGACCACGTGCTCGTTGAGGTTTTCGCCGCTGCCCAGACCCAGAGTGAATCGCCCGTCGGCGAGAATCTGAACGGTCGCCGCTTGCTGCGCGACGATCGCCGGGTGATAGCGCATAGTCGGGCAGGTCACGTAGGTGTAGAGATCGACGCGGTCGGTAGCCTGCGCTACAGCGCCCAGCACCGCCCACGCGTTGGGCGCGTGACCTTGCGATGCCAGCCATGGTGAAAAGTGATCGCTGGTGACCTCGAAGTCGAAACCTCGCTGCTCAGCCGATATCGCATACTGGACAAGGTCTTTGGGGCCGTTCTGCTCTGTCATCAAGGTATAGCCGAACCGTGTCATACGATCCGGATACCCGTGTGCCGTCCAGGCAAACGACCCGTCGGGCGTTAGAGCCGGTCTTTGACCGCCTTCGACAGCCGCGACCCGTCGGCCTTGCCGGCCGCCAGCGCAGTGGCCGCCTTCATCACCAGGCCCATCTGTTTCATGCCCGGCCGCTCGCCCAGCTCCTCGGCGACCTGCGCCAGTGCGGTGTCGGCGACGTCGGCCAACTCGGCGTCGGTCAGCGGGGTCGGTAGGTACTCGTCGATGACCCGGGCTTCGGCGTGCTCGTTGGCCGCGAGCTCGCCCCGGCCGTTCTGGGTGTAGATCTCCGCCGCCTCGCCACGCTTGCGGGCCTCCTTGGCCAGGACCTTGAGCACCTCGTCGTCGGAGAGTTCCCGGGCCTCCTTGCCGGAAACCTCCTCGGTCTGGATCGCGGCCAGCAGCATCCGCAGCGTCGCGGTGCGCAGCTTGTCTTTGGCCTTCATCGCATCGGTCAGATCCGCCCGCAATCGGGTCTTGAGTTCCGCCATGACGGAGACGCTACGCGCCGTGCCACCGTCGGACGCCAAGGCCCGCAAACACCGCGGCACGTTGAGAAATGCCCGGGTGGTCGACAGTATGGGAACCATGATCGACCTTGACGGCGGCTCCACCAGGTGAGCGCGCCGCCGCCCGATTACCCGCATAGCGGTTACCCGCCGATCGGCTACCCTCCCGCCGCATACCCACCGCCGGGCTATCCACTAATGGGCTATCCGCCGCAGGGTCCCCACTGGCACCCCGCGCCCGGCTATCCGCCGCCGCCTCGCTACCCGCAGCCGGGCTACGGCTGGCAGCCCGCGGCCCGCTACCCGCAGCCCGCTTACGCTCCCCAGCCTGGTTACCCTCCCCGGCCCGGTTACGGCGCACCGCAACCGCAGGTCCGCCGGG
>NZ_DATNJW010000406.1:0-3565 GCF_035603715.1 Mycobacterium sp.
GCTCCGCTGCGGTGTGGTGTGGTCCGTGCCCAGGGCTGGTTGCCGGCGACGTCTGGAGCCTGCGGCCAAAGTCGTTGGGCACTACGACAGTGGGTATCCCGGGCGCCGCGTTGGCAGCCGTCGACTCGTCGACCAACAGGATGTCGGCGCGCGCGACTTCGACTGCGGCACACACCTCGCGGCGCCGATAGAGGTGCAGCACCGGGGCCTGGACAACGGGCATGCGGGCCAGGGCCAACATCACCACCGCCGCGTGGACGTGTGAGGGCAGCTGCCAGGCGACCGTCATGCCGGGACGCACACCAGCATCTGCCAGCCATCCCGCGGCAGCCGATGCCAGCGCGGCGACCTGCGACATGGTGAGTGTCTCACCGTTGACGTCGCGCAGCAGCGGACGATCGGGTCGGCCGGCGGCGCACTCATCCAGCAGCCCGGCGATGGTGCCAGCCGTCACCGTGTTCTCCCGTCCCGACCGTCTGTCAGCCCACCCGGGGGCCGGGCGTGAAACGAACCGGCAATTCGCGCACGGCGTACACCTCGCCGGCGTCCTCGAACAGTTTCGGCTCGCCGGCCAACGCGAAATCGGGTAGCCGCTTGAGTACCTGGGTGAGCATCACGTCGAACATCAACTTGGCATAGTGCGAACCCAGGCAGCGGTGCATACCCACACCGAAAGCCATGTGCTTCTTGGCATTCGGGCGATCCAGGTCGAGGTCATCGGGGTTCTCGAACATCGCGGGGTCGCGGTTGGCCGCCGCCCACATCAGGATCGCCCGGTCGCCCTGGCGCAGCGGCTGGTCGTGGAAGTCGGCGTCGCGCGAGACGGTGCGCGCCAAGCCGAGCGTCGGCGTGTACAGGCGCAGCAGCTCGTCGGTGGACTTCTTGACCAGGCTCGGATCTTCTGTGAACTTTGCGCGCAACTCCGCGTCCTTACACAGCCGCAACAGCACATTGCCGGTGAAGCCACTGGTGGTGTCCATCCCGCCGAGCATCATCAGCACCGTGTACATGGTGATCTGGCCGTCGTCGAGCGGTTCACCGTTCAGCGTTCCGCGCAAGATGTCGCTGAACAAGTCGTCGCCGAGCCCTTCGGCGCGGCGCTGTTCCATGTGCTTGCCGATCTCGCCGAACATCTCCATCCCGGCGATCGCGGCCTTCTCCGGATCGTGCGCACGGTCGTGCACGGTGGTATGCACCCAGCCGACCCAGTCCATGAACCGCGACTCGTCAAAGTTCAACAGCCGTAGGATCAGTCGCGCCGGCAGCGGTGTCGTCAGCTCTCCGACAAGGTCACAATTGCCGCGCTCGATAAAGGCATCGATCGCCTCGTCGGTCATCTCGATGGCGGACTCGCGGAATCGCTCCGCCGAGCCGGGTGAGAAGCGCTTGAGGGTGACCTCGCGCAGCTCCTGGGTCTCGGGAGGATCCGACTCGATCGGCAGGATCGGCAACGGCAGCTCGCTGGCCGGCACGCCTACCGACGGGTAAGAGTTGAACAAGTCGTCGTCGCGGGCCGCTTCGAAGACCGAGGCGTAGTCGACCAACGCCCAGAAACCTTCGTAGTGCCCGGAATGTGCTACCGGACAGCCTGATTCACGCATCTGACGGAACCGTCTGTACGGGTCTTCGCGGAATTCGGGCGAGTGGTGGTCGAGGTCGACCTCGGCGCGTGGGCGCGATTCCGCCTGGGTGTCGGTCATCGGCATTACTCCCTTCGGTTGGCGGCTACCGGGACAGGATCGCGACGGCTGCGGTTCCGGGTGCCCCGTACAGCTGAGCCAGCCCGACCTGCGGATCGTTGGGTACTTGACGGTCTCCTGCGGCGCCGCGCAATTGCTGGACCAGCTCGTAGACCTGGCGAAGGCCGGACGCGCCGACCGGTTCGCCGTTGGCCAACAGGCCACCGTCGGTGTTGACGGGCAGCCGGCCGCCGATCTTGGTGACGCCGTCGGCGAGCAGCGCTTCCTGTTCGCCGTCCTTGCAGAGTCCTGTCTCGGCCATGTGGATGATCTCGGACCCGGAATCGGTGTCCTGCAACTGAGCAACGTCGACGTCCTCGGGGCCGATGCCGGCCAACTCGTAGGCAACGCGGGCGGCCTCGGCGGTGGTGCCGGGCACGATCGGCAGCTCGATCGAGGTGCGCAGCAGTTCGTAGGCGCCTTCGCGGCGGCTGCGCAGCGCAGTCGAACGCAGATAGATCGGAGTGTCGGTGTACTGCTTGGCTTTATCGGCCCGGCACACCACCACGGCGGCAGCGCCTTCGTTCGGGTTGCAGTACATGTATTGGCGCAGCGGGGCGTTCACGATCGGCGAGCTCAGGATCGCCTCGACGCTCATCGGCTTGCGGCGCCACGCATGCGGCGCCAACGCACCGTTGTCCAAGTTCTTGGCGGCCACGCGGGCCAGCGTCTCCTCGGTGATGCCGTGATCGTGCATGTATCGCATGATCTTGGTGCCGAAGTAGTGCGTGGTCAGGAACATGCCCTGATCGCCGTACCACTGGGGCAAGCCCGACACCGACGGGTCGGCCCCGAACGCGCCACGCGGATGCTTGTCCAGCCCGACGCCGACCGCAATCTCGGCTTCGCCGAGTTGGACATCTCGCGCGGCCAGGGTCAGCAATGAGTTACCCGTCGCGCACCCGCTGAGCGTTGCTCGCGCCGGGAGCCCGGTCATGCCGGCCAGTCCCGTCACAGCCTCGGGGTTAGCCACCTCGAGGCTGCCCGCGTATAGGCTGCCCACGTCCGACCAGTGCACCCCGGCGTCGCGCAGTGCCCTGCTGATCGCCACCGCGCCCATTTCCAGCGCCGACCTGTCCTCGTACCGCCCGAACGGATGAAGGCCGACCCCGATGATGGCGACCTCGGGCGTACTACTCATCAAGTTCCCTCCAGCATGCGTCACTGTCGAACCAGCAGGCGACAGGAGTGCGCGTTGACTCAGATACCACTAAGCCTATAACTATATATCTGATTCGTTGGCCCGGGTCTAGAATCGGATCGCTGCCCGGGGCGGCGCCAGGGCACCAATTCGCAGGTGGAGGCTGAGGGGCTTTGAGCATTTCGTTGCTTTTGGAGATGGCGGCATCGGGTGATCCCCATCGGGTTGCCGTGGTGGACGCCGACGTTCGGTTGACCACCGCAGATCTCAGCGCGCTCGCCGACGGTGGTGCGGGCGTGATCACGGCGTCCGGGGCGACTCACGTCGTCTATGTCGGCACCGGGGGAGTGTTGCTCCCGCTGCTGCTGTTCGCGTCGGCCCGGGCGAACACGGCGTTCACGCCGCTGAATTATCGGCTGAGTCCGGACGGGCTGCGACAGCTCATCGATCGGCTATCCGATCCGCTGATCGTGGTCGATGTCGAGTACCAGGACGTCCTGGCCGGTATCGGCGAGCGGGTGATGACGTCCGACGAGTTCATCGAGGCCGCGCGATGCACCGAGCCTGTCTCGGCCTTCGCCGACCCCGACGCCGTGGCTGTGGTGTTGTTCACCTCGGGTACCACGTCGCGGCCCAAAGCCGTTGAGCTGACTCACAACAACCTGACCAGCTACGTCACCGGCAC
>NZ_DATNJW010000407.1:0-5626 GCF_035603715.1 Mycobacterium sp.
TATCTCGGCCAGATCTGACATCGCCCTCAGTCGAGGGCCAGTGGCCCCTCCTGGACGGCGGCGCCCAATAGCCCCAGCTCCACACCTGCCTCGGCCGCAGCGGCATGGCATGCCGCGATGTCCTTGCGCAGGAACGGCCCGGCTAACTCGGCGAACCGGTCCATCCCGCCGACACGCTCCGCCTGCTCCGCCGCATGGCTTCGCGCGCTGCACACCTGCAGGGTGGATAGCAACACGCTCGGTTCGACGCCAAGCTGTGAACCCAGTTGCGTTGCTGCAGCCAGAAGTTGAGCATTGGCAGCGAACAGGAGATTGTTGATCAGCTTGAGCGCCAACGCACTGCCCAGTTCGCCCGTCGCCACCACTGGGTCGGCGTAAGCGGCCAGGATCGGCGCCACCGAGGCGACGGCGTCACTCGGTCCCCCGATCAGCACGGTAAGGGTGCCCGCGGTGATGTCGTCGGCGGTACCACTGACCGGCGCATCGAGGATGACTGGCGGCAAAGGAGAACTATCCCGCAACGCCTCGAGGGTGGGCAGTGTGCCCGTTGTGTGCGAAACGAATATGGCGCCCGGCTTCGCGTTGGCGATGAAACCGTCTGGGCTGAACCCAGTTTCGCGTAACTGCGCATCCGAGAACAGGCACGAGATGAGGATGTCGCTGCGGCGCGCCAGGTCGGCCACCGAATCGGCTATCGCCGCGCCCTTCGCCTCTAATCGGCGGCGGACCTCCTCGCGGCGGGCGTACACCACGACATCGTTGCCGGCGCTGAGCAACCGCTCGACCATCGGTTCGCCGAGTTGTCCAGCGCCGAGGAATCCGACGGTACTCGGCACTGTGTCTCCTAAGCGTTGAGCGGCTCGCCCGCGGGTGCGACTGTCGTTACCCACTTTGCGATTCGGTCCCACAGCTGGGTGCGGTGGCTCGCGAAATTGTGACAGTGCCCTGAGCGTGGAACGAGGTGCAATGTCACATCTGGAGAACCGGTGTAGTTGGCGGGTTCTGCATAGGGGTTCGGCGAAACGTCCAGCGCTGCGCCGAATCCGAGGAAGACGGGGACATCCACCTGGGGCGCGTACCGCTCGACCATTCCCGGGGTGGTGACCTCGGCGGCCGCCCGCAGCGGCGTCCGGCTCTGCACGACGGTATCCGCGTCTATCACGTCCTGTGGAACTTCGCCCGCATAGAACAGCTCGGCAAGGTAATCGCGAGGCGCGTAGATGTGAGCATCGGTCGGTTTGGCCCCACTCAGCTGGCAGGACGCCTCGATGGTCTGCTGGATGCGCTCTTCCAGTTCGGCCGCATCGGGAGTGGCTTGATACACGTTGGTGATCTGCACGCCGTAGCCCAGCAGCACGACGGCGTCGTACGGGTGCGTCGTCGCCTGCACCATCGTCGCCAGGCACGCGCCCATCGAATGACCGACGCCAATGAGGGGCGCATTAATTGGGGGAAGGTCCTCGTGTAAGTTGCCGCCCCGCAGCCGTTCTCGGATCTGGCGTGCGACTTCGGCGTCGCCCTTTGCCAGCAACTCCAACCCCACCGGTCCCAACGCCGTGGGATCGGTGCTGTCGCCGATTGCGAGGTGATCCACCGCGACGACGACGAACCCGGAGCCGGCCAGGTGCTCGCCGAAGCTATAACCGGGGTAGCCGTCGATGTCGATGTGCCAATAGTGCTTGTCGTACGTGCCCCCGGCGAGACACAGCAGCACGCCGGCCGCGTCGACCGGCCGCTCGGGGAGGAATAGCCACGCCGCCTGTGTCAGCTGCTCACCGGATTCAACAGCATCGGTCACGTCGAATGTTAAGGAATGTCGCATCACCTGCCACGCGCGGTCCTGTGTGCGCGGCACGCTCACCTCAGCGCCACGTCAGCTTCAGCGAATCGACGCCGAACACCTGGCCGCCGTGCTCGATAGGCTGCCCGGAAACCTCGTAGTCCGGAATGCGCTTGTGCCACTCCTCCAGGACCACCGCCATCTCTTGTCGGGCGAGGTGCGAACCGAGGCACCGATGCGGGCCGCCGCCGAAGGACAAGTGACGTGTGACGCCGCGGTCGAAGTCAACCGTGCGGGCATCGTCATAGGCCGACTCGTCCCGGCCCGCGAACGCCAGCGAGAACGACGCCATGTCGCCCGCCTTGACTGGGCATCCGTGAAAGTCCATGTCCTGAGTTGCCTTTCGCGCGGTCTGCACGATCGGATAAGCCCGAAGCAGTTCCTCGACCGCTCTCGGAATGAGCCCGGGTTCGGCGACGATCCGGGCGCGGTCGGTCGGATGGGTGGCCAGATGCAGCATCGCGTACGACAGCTGGTTAGAGACCGTGTCGAGGCCGGCCATGAACAACAACAAAAGGCAGTTGAGCAGTTCCAGGTCGTTGATCGGTTCACCGTCGAGCGTCCAGTCGATGGCCTTGCTGACGATGTCGTCGGCATCTGGGTCGCGGTTTTCACGCCGCTGCTGAATCAGGCCCGAGAAGTAGCCCATCACGTGTGTCATGCCTTCGAGCCGCGCGGCGTTGACTTCCTCGCCTGCCCCGCTCTGGTGCAGGATCATGTCTTCCCAGGCCAGGAACTGCTCGAGGTCCTCCACGGGCATGCCCATGATCGTCAGGAAAACCGTCGATGGGAACACCCGCGAGATCCGCGTCACGAAATCGCACCCGCCATCGGCCGCGACTTGCTCGATGAGTTCTGCAGCCAACTTCTGCTGCGCGTCGCGCAGTCCCTTGACGCGGCCTGGCGAGAAATACTCCGCCAGCACCTGACGCCATTTGGCATGGTCGGGCGGGTCGATCATGATCGGGATCCACGTGTACGGCGGCTCCGGATCCGTCGGCACGATGACGCTGCTGGACCAGAGCTCCGGGTGCTGGAGTCCGTCCAGGATCACCGAATTGTCGGTGAAAACCCAGTAATCCATGTCGGCCTCGGTGTTACGGAAGACCGGCCGGGCCTCGTCCTGACACTCATCGAGTAGGTGGAAATGCGTCAGCGCCGGCGAGTCCGGAGTGTTCATATCGACGCTCTTTACCGGACATGTTGCCGTTGGCTGGTTCTGGATCATGACGTCCTTCCGTGCGGCTCCGAACGGGCGCGAACTCGAAGCACTCGCGGCTCGCATACTACGACAGTCCACTGTCAAATTAGCGCGAATTGCGGCGACGGTTCACAGCAGACTCATCCAACTAGGTTAACTATGTCGCGAGATGAACGCAATAGTCCTCGACGTCCACCAGGACTGTCAACGGACCGCGAAGCCGGCGTCGAGCGGCCACGCGGTACCGGTGATGAACTTCGCCTCCTCGGACACCAGGAACGCCACCGCGTTGGCGATGTCCTCGGGCATCAGGATCTGGATGGGCAGCGCATTCTGCATCGCCGCGACCGCGGTGTCGTTGGCCTCCAGCAGCTTGCCCATGGTCTCGTTCATCACCATTCCGGTGGCGACACCGGTCGGATGGATGGTGTTGACGCGGATCGAATGCTGCGCAAACTCGTTCGCCCATACCTGCATCAGGCCGACTAGCCCGCGTTTGGCCGCGGTGTAGGCCTGTCCACCAGCCCGATCCGTGCCGGTGCCCTTCAGTCCAGCACTCGACGAGGTCAGTACGATCGATCCGCCGCGACCACCGTCGATCAGTGCGCGTTGGGTGGCTTCGACGGTGTTCCACACGCCGATCAGGTTGACGTCGATGATGTCGCGAAAGGTCTGCCGCCGATTGCCACCTGGACCGAGCCGAATGACCCCGGCGTTCGCGATCACGATGTCGAGGCGCCCGAACTCGGCAAGCCCGTCGGCCGCCACCTGCTCGACGGCGTCAGCGTCGCGGACGTCGGCCTGGCGGGCGACGATGCGCCTGCCCTCCTTCTCGACAAGCTTGACGGTCTCGTCGAGGTCCTCGGGGCCGGCGTTGGGATAGTCGATCGAGTCGATGTCGCGGCAGATATCGAGCGCGATGATGTCCGCACCGTCCGCCGCGAGCCGGACCGCGTGCGCGCGTCCCTGCCCACGGCCCGCTCCGGTGATGAAGGCGACCTTGCCATCGAGTTTTCCCACGGGTTTCGACTCCTATTTTCAGTCGGTAGCGCTGCCGGTGTGAATCCTTGCTTGCCGCAAGCCTTCCTGCGGATCGTCGACCTCGACGTCCCAGTCCCCGCATGAGCACGTACAACGGAAGTGACCGTTGACCGGCAGGATCGCCTGGCCGTCACACGATCCCCCGGTGTTGGCGATGCTGGTAAGAAATTCGAGGGGCTTCTCGTGCAGGGCGCTCTCGTCCGACATCTCCATCACTCCTCGCCGTCGACCCGAAAGACTGGGAGCAGCCAGCCGTCGGAAATCGGTGAGAAGTCAACGTGGACGGGCATTCCTATCGTGACGTCGGCGGGCGCAACGTCGACGATGTTGGAGACCAGCCGCGCCCCGGGCGCGTCGGGCAGGTCAAGGACCGCCGGCACCAACACCAGATCCGGCATACCCGGGAAACCGTGCACGACGGCGAAGCTGTAGACGATGGCCTCACCATTGAGTTCGACCCAATTCACCGCCTTGGATTGACAATTGGGGCAGAACGGCGTCGGCGGCAGACGGAAGGTCTGGCAGTCGCCGCACTGCGGCGCCACCAGCCGCCGCTCCTTCGCGGCGATCCAGAACGGCTCGGTGTCCTTGTTGACCGCGATCCGCACGTGCTCGCCAGGGATCGTGGTGGCCAGGGTGACAGCTGCAGTACTCATGCGGCGCGCCCCAAAACGAGCCCACTCACAGGCAGGCTCGCCGGTCCCCCGGTGACCAGTGCGAGTTCGGCATCGGCGACCTGGTTGATGGCGGTGCCGCGCATCTGCTCGACTCCTTCCATGATGTGGGTCATCCCGATGATGTAGGCCTCGGAGAGTTGGCCGCCATGAGTGTTGACCGGGATCGAGCCGCCGTCGTACCGGATGGCTCCGCTTTCGACGAATGCGCCGCCCTCCCCCTTGCCGCAGAAGCCGTAGTCCTCGAGCTGCATCAGCACCATCGGGCTGAAGTGGTCGTAGAGCAACGCGACGTCGATGTCGGCGGCGCCGATGCCGGCCTGCTCGTAGAGCCGCTTGGCGATGGGCGCGTTGCCCGAGGAGGCGAAGTATTCGTCGGGCATCCCCATCCACGCAAAGGCCCTACCCCAGTCCCGCACACCGCCGTGGGCGGCGGCGACCACCGGCACCGGCGGCTGCTTCAGATCCTTGGCGCGATCCATGCTGGTGGTGATCACGGCCACCGCCCCGTCGGTCTCCTGGCAGAAGTCGTAGAGGCACAACGGTTCTGCGATCATCCGAGCGTTGAAATAGTCCTCGAGTGTCAGCGGTTCGGGGTGCATCGCCTTCGGCCGATTCGCCGCGTTGGCTCGTGTCGAGAGGGCTATCTCGGCGAATGCCTCGCGGCGGGTGCCGTAGAGGTGCATGTGCCGACGTGCCATGACCGACATCAACTGGCCTGGGCCGAACAGCCCGGACGGCTGCAAGAACGAGTTGATCGGATCGGGTTCGATCGCCGAGAAGACTGAGCCGAGGCGCTGTTTGGATTGTTGCAGCGCCATCACCGTCACGACTACCGAGGCATCGCCGGCCACGATGGCGGCCCGGGCC
>NZ_DATNJW010000408.1:0-7517 GCF_035603715.1 Mycobacterium sp.
CGGGCGCGGGCTGACCGGCGGCGGCACCCTGTTGCCGATGAGCGATGTGATCCGGCTGGGCTCCCACGCCCACCACTACCTGGCGATCTTCGGCAACGGCAAAGCTTTGGCGCTCTATCACACCAAACGTCTCGCCTCACCCGCGCAGCGAATCGTCCTCTACGCCAAGGACCGTGGCTGCACCTTCCCGGGCTGCACCATGCCGGCCAACCTCTGCGAAGTCCACCACACCGACCCCTACGCCACCAACCCCGTCACCGACATCAACACCCTCACCTTCGGCTGCGGCCCCAATCACGATCTCGCCGAGCACGGCTGGACCACCCGCAAAAACCACGACGGCGACACCGAATGGATCCCCCCGCCGCACCTCGACCACGGCCAACCCCGCGTCAACACCTACTGGCACCCCGAGAAACTGCTCCGCGACGACGAAGGCGAGGATGGACCGTAGTCGACGTTGTTCGGGGGATCGCTGGCCATGGCTACCATTTCTGCAATGGCTTCCGCGCGCGACGAGGGCATTCGTGACGCAGTTTTAAGACTCGCCGAGGAAGATGCCGCGTTCGTTAGCAGAGCTCCGAGTTCCTACGGCACCAGCCGTAAGCCGCGAGAAATCCGAGTACCCTGCCCGCCGTACGCTTAGCCGGTGGAGGAGGCAACCAAAGCCGACATCCTCGCCGTGCTAGACGACAGTGGGAAGCGGTTCGTCTCGATGGTCCGGGGGCTGGATCCGGATCGCGCCGCGCGACCGGTACCTGGGCTCGCCTGGACGGCCGTTGAGACTGCTGCGCACGTTGTAACCGTGCTCGGCAGGCTGCTTGGCGATCGTCGACGCGCCGCCACAAACGAGGGGGTTGCCGAGCTCAATGCGACCTGCCTCTCGGAGTACACCGACCGAGATATCAACGATATCGCCGACCGGCTCGAGGCAAATCTGCGTACGGTGATCGACCACGTCTACTCCAAACTCGACTTCGACCGTCTGTATCCCTTCCACGGTGGATCAACGATCTCTGGCGGTGGCGGGGCTCGATGGATCTTGTGCGAGCTGCTCGTCCACGGCTATGACATCGCCGCTGCAACCGGAAACCAATGGGTGATACCGCCTGCGGAGGCATCCATCGCGATTCGTGGTCCTGCTGAGTCAATGAATCGGCTGGTTGAGAGCGAGACCTCTACCCGACATCGGGTGTATCTGGGAAAAGACGACACAGTCGAATTCGTCGCGTCCTCAGGACCCCTGCCCGCCGGTGACGAGCCGATCGACGCGGAACCCGACGAGTTGCTCCTGGCTTTCTTCGGAAGGATTGAAGTGTCCGATCCTCGTTTGGCGGCGGTTGTCGCTGACCTGCCGCCCCTCTAATTAGCTCGGGCCCGCGAGGACCTCTTCGGGATTGACGTGGTTAAAGCGTTCTTTAGCAAATCGGGGGCAACCACCCGTCAACACCTACTGGCACCCCGAAAACTCCTACGCGACGACGACGAGGACGTCCCGTAACTCGCGGTCGTCAGTGATCAGTGCCACTCTTAGCCATGAATGTCCATAGAATTCTTCCGGCCTTCGCGGCCGGCGCTTTTTTCATGACGGGTGCTGTCGCTCACGCTGACGCCCAGGATGACCAGTTTTTGGGGTTGCTGTCCAGGGACGGAATTTCCGGGGGCCCTCCAGACCAGTTGATCGCGCTTGCGCATAGACGGTGCGACAACGACAGTCTTCCTCGCTCCGCAATCTTCACCCTGCACTTCGGCGCGCAGCCAAGCCCGTTCAGCAGTGCCATGTTGCAGCTTGCCGCCGACCTGGAAAGCCAGGGTGTGCCGGGTGCGCAGGTACGACCGTTCTTGTTGGACGCCATCAGCGTGTACTGCCCGGACGCCCATAGTTGATCGCCGCCGCGCGCCATAGCTCTTGCCGAGGCAGTTTCGGCGGGCATACCGTTCTCCCATGACCGCCACGCCCCAGAGGCGGGATCCCCGGATCGTCATCGTCGGCGCCGGCATGGCGGGGATCGCCGTCGCTCATGTGCTGAAACAGTCTGGCTTTAACGACTTCACCATCCTGGAGAAGGGTTCAGACGTCGGCGGCGTGTGGCACTGGAACCGCTATCCGGGGCTGCGTTGCGATGTGCCTTCCTACGGCTATCAATTCGCCTTTGCGCCCAAGCCCGACTGGAAGCACGTGTGGGCGACCGGCGACGAGATCCAGCGCTACCACCGCGACCTCGTCGACACGCTGGCGCTGAAATCGCATCTGCGGCTTGACTGCGAAGTCACCGAGGCGGTGCTCGCGGACAACCGATGGCGGGTCTCCACCGCGAGTGGCGAAGAGATCGAGGCGGACTTCGTCATCGCAGCAACCGGAATCCTGCACCACCCGTTCATCCCGGACCTGCCGGGCCTCGACTCGTTCACCGGACCGGTGGTGCACACCGCGCGCTGGACTGACATCGATGCGCACGGCAAACGGGTGGCGGTGATTGGCGCAGGTTCGACTGGAGTACAGGTCTTTTCAGCGTTGCAGCCCGAGGCGGCACACATCACCCATTTTGTCCGAACGCCGCAATGGGTGATGTGGATGCCGATGCGACTACGGCAACCCCGCATCGTCAGTCGGCTGCTGCGGAGGTTGCCGAGGCAGGACAGGACGGTCAGGCTCGCGCAATTCGCCGGCTCCGACTACCTGGTCGACCTGGTCATCCGGCCGACGTGGCGCCGTCGGGCGGCCCAGCGTTACGGGTGGATGTGCTTGCGAGCCCTGGTGCGGGACAAGGATCTTCGTGCCAAGTTGACCCCCGACTACGAACCGTTCTGTAAACGGCAGGTGCTCTCTGGCGACTACTACCGGCGAATCTCCAAGCCGAACGCCAGCTTTGTCAGCGAGCCGATCGCCGAGATCACGCTAACCGGGCTACGAACCACCGACGGCGTCCACCATGATCTGGATGCGATCGTGCTCGCCACCGGCTTCGCGGCCCACAACTACATGCGGCCGATGACACTTCGCGGCCGCGACGGACTGTCGATCGACGACGCCTGGGCGAAAGGCCCTCGGGCCTGGGGAATGACCGCGATCCCCGGATTCCCCAACCTGTTCATGGTGCTCGGCCCCAACTCGCCGACCGGGTCCATGTCGCTGCAACACGTCGCCGAGTTGACCGCGCGCTATATCACCCGTTGGCTGCAGCGGTTCCGCGACGGCGAGATCACCGCCGTCGAGGTAACCGAGGAAGCCACCGACCGCTTCGCGGACGACGTCGCCGAGGCGATGGTGCCGACGGTGTGGAATACCGGTTGCAATTCTTGGTATTTCGCCGACGATAACCACATCGACTTGTGGCCGTTCGACCGAAAGCGGTTGACCCGCATGCTGAGTCAACCGAAAGACGACGACTACATCCTCACGCCGTGAGCCGGCGATAAGCCACGGCAATCTCCGCCGCCAGCCGCGCATTGGACAGCACCAGCGCGACGTTGGCCGACAGCGAGGCACCGTGCGTCTCGCGATGGAAGTAGTCGAGCAGGAACGGCGTGACGTCCTTGCCGTACACACCCGCGGCTTGGGCGGCGGCCAGCGCGGCGCCCAGAACCCGGTCGTGCAGCGCACGGTCCATCTCATCCGCGGGCGCGATCGGATTTGCAAGCACCAGCCCATAGCCGTCGGTGCCCAGCCGCCGTCGAGCGTGCAACACATCGGCGACCTGTTGCGGCGACTCCACTCGCCAGCCGACCGGATGACCCGAGTCGGCCAGGTAGAAGCCGGGGAACCGATCCGTGCGATAGCCGATCACACCGACGTTGAGCGACTCGAGCCGCTCGAGGGTGGCGCCGACATCCAGGATCGACTTGACGCCGGCGCAGACCACCAGCACGCCGGTGCGCGAGAGGGTCATCAGGTCCGCGGACTCGTCCCAGCTGTCGCGCGCATTGCGATGAACGCCACCCAGCCCACCCGTGGCGAACACCGAGATGCCCACTGCCGCAGCCAGATGCGCGGTCGAGGCGACGGTTGTCGCGCCGTCCCCGCCCCGTGCGGCGAGCACCGCGACGTCGCGGACGCTCACCTTGACCACCGCGTCGCTCTCGGCGACGCGCCGCAGTGCCGCATCGCCGAGCCCGATGTGCGGCTCGCCGTCGATGATCGCGATCGTCGCAGGCACCGCCCCGCCGGCTCGCACCGCCGCCTCGATCTCGCGTGCCACGCGCAGGTTGTCCGGTCGCGGCAGACCATGACTGATGATCGTGCTCTCCAGGGCGACAACCGGAAGGCCGGCGGCCAGTGCGTCGGAGACCTCGGGGTGGAGTAGCACGGGTTGCACCCTACGTCGCCGCCCTAAGTCTCCTCGGGCGTCTCGATCACCGAGTACGTCGGATCGTCCATCGCTACCTGCTTGTTGCCGCTCTGGCTCGCTTTTCCCGTCACGCGCAGGACCTGGCCGGGTTGAATGTCGTCGCCATGCCCGGGCCGGAAGGTCACCCGGACCTCGCCGCTGTCATCTCCGACGACGATCCAGCGGAACGTTTTTCCACGTTTGGTGATGTCTTCGACTTGGCTGACCCGGCCCTCGACCGTGGCGCGGCGCCCCGGAATCAGATCGTTCACACAGATCACCGCGGCGGGCTTCTCCGGGTGCTCGTAGTCTTCCGCGGGCTCTTCTTCGCCCCGCCAAATCCGCATCTCGATCTCTTCGAATTTGGCAGCGATGCGCTGCTCCAAGATGTCCGGGAACGCTTCGCGGATCCGGGACTGCACGTCGTAGGGAACGATGGTGGCCGCGGCGTCCGGGATTCGGCTGACCGCCTGGGAGATCTTGTCCGCGGTTCGGTCGTGCAGAAGGCGTCCCAGCAGCGGCGCATACGTCCGGCGCGGCAGCAACACCGTCACGTGGGTGTCCCGACGCTCGTTTCGGGCCTTCACGACCAGGATTTGCACAGCGCGGACGATCTGTCGGTCGGGGCAGTCGATCACCCGCAGCCCGATGTCGAGATCGAAGTCATCCCAACGCTTTCGCAATGCGGCGGCGTGGTCGGAGTCGATCATGAAATGCACCGCGGTCAACTCGTCGGCCCGTAGCCCCTTGCCATAGCGCAGCGCTTCGAGCACCGCGAGATCAAGCGAGTTGACGCAGACGAACAACCGGTGGCGTGCGTACTTGGTCATCTGCGGACGGTCGGTGCGGAATGCCTCCAGGATCGCTGACTCGGCCCGGTATTCGCGGTTGAGCCGAATCAACCCGAAAACCAGTATCGGGAAGACAACGACGACCAGCCAGGCGCCCTCGGTGAACTTGGCTACCGCGAAGATGCCCACCACGATCGTCGACAACACCGCGGCGGTGAAGTTGATCGCCAGCCGGTACCGCCAGCCCCGTTCACGATGCGTCAGATGATATTTGGACATTCCGTAGCCGGCCATCGAGAAACCGGTGAACACCCCGATCGCGTAGAACGGCACCAGCGCGTTGACCGATCCGCCGGTGAACACCAACAGCGCCACCGAAAGTGCCGCGAGCGTGAGGATCCCGTTCGAGAACACCAGCCGATAACCGCGTTGCATGAGCTGGCGGGGCAGGAAGCGATCCTCGGCAACGAAACTCGCCAACGCGGGAAACCCATTGAAGCTGGTGTTGGCGCCGGTGTACAAGATGGCCGCGGTCGAGACCTGAACCAAGACGTACATGCTGTCGCCGATGACCCCGTTGCCGAAAACCGCTCGGGCAATTTGGGAGAGCACCGACGGATACTCACTCAGATACGGCGCAGCATGAGTGGCGTAGGCAAGATAGCCGACACCGGCCAGCAGGAGCCCCAGAATGCAGGCCATCGCGGTGAGCACTCGGCGTGCGTTGACACTCTGCGGCTTCCGAAAGACGTTGACGGTATTGGAAATGGCTTCTACCCCGGTCAGCGACGAGCCACCATTGGCGAACGCCCGCAGCACCACCAAGACGGTCGCGCCCATCACCAGGCCGCCGGTGTTATGCACCGGTACCGCTCCCGCAGCGTGGCCAGGATCGTATTGCGGAAGCCCCCAAACGAGATGCCGGACAACGCCAGTCACGATCATCGCGATGAGCATCACCACAAACGAGTAGGTGGCGATGGCAAACGGCAGCCCCGCTTCACGCAGTCCACGCAAATTCAGATAGGTGATGAGCAGTACGACGGCGACAGTGATCTCCATGCTGTAGGGCCCCAGAGCCGGCAGCGCCGACGCCACCGCAACCGTGCCCGCCGCCGACTGCACTGCCACCGTCACGACGTAGTCGATCAACAGCGCGGCGGCCGCCACCTGTGCGATCTTGGGTCCGAAGTTCTCCCGCGCCACGATGTAAGAGCCGCCGGCCTTGGTGTAAACCATCACGACCTGCCGGTACGACGCAGCAACCAGAGCGAGGATCACCAGGATCACACCCATGATCGGCAGCAGCAGGATGAACGCCGCGAGCCCGGCATGCGGGAGCAGTTCCGTCAGAATCTGCTCGGGACCATACGCGGTGGACGAGATCGCGTCGGGCGAAAGCGCGCCCAGCGCAACAGGATTCGATAGGCGCTCGTTGGACAGCTCCTGGGTGATCAGCGGCTTGCCCAGAAAAACGCGCTTGACCACGTCGGAGAAGGACGGAGGTATGTCCTGCTCGTCGAGCTCAGCTGTCACGACCACCTCCTCCGAGATTAGGCGTCGCCCGCCGTTCGACCGTACTAGGTGCGACCCGCTTTGGTCAGCGCATCGGGATCAACCCGTGCGATACGCGACTCCACGTCGTAGGGCACGATGATCGCGGTTGCACCCGGGATGCGGCTGACCGCCCGGGCCATCTTGTCGGCCGTGCGGTCGTGCAGCAGCCGGCCCAGCATCGCCGAGTACGTCCGGCGCGGCAGCAACACCGTCACCTTGGTCTCCGGGTGGTCTCGTTTAACCTGCAGCACGAGCTCCTGCGCAGACCGGCTCAAATGGCGGTCCGGACAGTCGATCACCCGCAACTGAGTGTCGTGCTCGAAGTGCTGCCAGCGCTCCTGCAGCTTGGCCGAATGATCGGCGTCCACGACGAAGTGCACCGCGCACAATTCGTCGGCGTGCAAGCCTTTGCCGTAGCGCAACGCTTCGACTTCGGCGAGGTCGACCGAGTCCACGAAAACGAACACCCGTAGCCGCGCGTACTTGGCCAGCTCGGGGCGCTCGGTGCGCGACATCTCCAGGACCGAGGCCTCGGCACTGTACTGCCGATTCAGCCGGATCAGCGCGTAGACCAGGATCGGGAAGACAATGACGACCAACCAGGCGCCCTCGGTGAACTTGGCCACCACGAAGATGCCCACCACGATCGTCGACAACAGTCCCGCCGAGAAGTTGACGGCGACTTTGCGGCGCCAGCCGTGCCCACGACCGATGCGGTGGTGTCTGGTCATGCCGAAGCCGGCCATCGCGAACGCGGTGAACACCCCAATGGCGTAAAACGGCACCAAAGCGTTGACCGACGCGCGGGTCACCAGCAGCAGTGCCACCGCGAGCGCCGTCA
>NZ_DATNJW010000409.1:0-17624 GCF_035603715.1 Mycobacterium sp.
GGTGCCGGTGCGGATCTGCTCGGAGATCTCGATGCCGCGCGGCACGTCGCTGGTCCACACACTGCCGGCCAGTCCGTACGCCGAGTCGTTGGCGATCTTGATCGCGTCCTCTTCGGTGTCGTAGGGAATGATGCTCAGCACCGGCCCGAAGATCTCCTCCTGCGCGATCGTCATGCTGTTGTCGACGTCGGCGAACACGGTCGGCTGGATGTAAAAGCCGTTGTCCAGTCCTTCGGGGCGGCCACCGCCGGTCACCAGTCGGGCGCCCTCCTCGATGCCCTTGGCGATGTAACCCTCGACACGGGCGCGCTGCTTCTCCGAGATCAGCGAGCCGATCTGCGCGCCCGCGTCCGACGGCGGACCGACGGGGAGCGAGGCCGCGAAATTGCCTACCGCTTCGACGATTTCGTCGTACCGCGACCGGGGAGCCAGGATGCGGGTCTGGGCCACGCAGGCCTGCCCGCTGTTCATGACCCCGGAGAACACCAGCATCGGCACCGAAGCGGCCAGGTCGACGTCCTCCAGCAGGATGGCTGCCGACTTTCCGCCGAGTTCCAGGGTGCACGGCTTGAGCATCTCGGCCGCGCGCTTGCCGATCTCCTTACCGACAGCCGAGCTTCCGGTGAACGAGAAGATGTCGATGTCGGGGTTGGACGTCAGCGCCTGTCCGGTCTCGATCCCGCCGGGGACGATCGACAACACGCCCTCGGGTAGGCCGGCCTCGGCGAACACCTCCGCCAAAGCATTTGCGCTCAGCGGTGTTTCGGCGGCCGGCTTCAGCACCACCGTGCAGCCGGCCAGCAACGCCGGGCCCAGCTTGTTGATCGCCAAGAACAGCGGCACGTTCCACGCCACGATCGCGCCCACCACGCCGAGCGGTTCACGATGGACGATGGTCTGGCCGTATCCGCCGTTGCGGACTTCCTGCCACTTGACCTGGTCGACAGCCGGGCCGGCGAAGAAGTTCAGGCACGCAACCCCACTCATCCACTGCATGGTCTCGAGGGACATCGGCGGCTGGCCGGTTTCGTCGCCGAGGAGCTTGAGAAAGAGGTCTTTGCGCTCCTCCATTAGTTTGAGCGCGCCGGCGATGACCGCCGCCCGCTCCTTCGGCGGTGTCGAGGGCCAGGGGCCGTGGTCGAAAGCGTTGCGGGCCGCCGCGACCGCGGCGTCGACGTCGGCTGCCGCCGCCAGCGGCACCTTGCCGGCGTACTCGCCGGTGGCCGGGCAGTGCACCTCGATGACTTCAGACGTCGACGGCTCAGTCCACTTGCCGCCGATGAAAAGCTTGTCGTACTCCGTTGTAGCTTGCTCCGTTGTGACGTGGCTCATGGCCGCCACCCTACCCAAGCCGGGGCGAAACGAGAACACGTTTCATTACTGCGGCCGGAGCACCAGCACAAGATTGCTCACGAGGAACTCACGCACCACCGGTATTGCGGTCAGCCCCCATGCCCATTTCGGGTGGTAGCGCGGGAACGCAGCGATCAGCGCCCCTGTGCTGGCGGCCCAGTCCAGGCCGTCCGCCGCGGACACCGCGAACAACGACGACCCGTAGTTGTTCTTGGCCGGGTGGCCGTGTTTGCGGGCATACCGTGCGGCGGCGCGGGTGCCGCCGAGGTAATGGGTCAAGCCCATCTCATGGCCACCGAACGGGCCGAGCCAGACGGTGTAGGACAGCACGACAAGGCCACCGGGCCTGGTGACCCGGAGCATCTCGCCCCCGAGCTGCCAGGGCCGCGGCACGTGCTCGGCAACATTGGAGGACAGGCAGATGTCCACGGTGTCGTCGGCGAAGGGCAGCGCCATGCCCGACGCTCGGACGAACGTTGCCCGTTCACGCGGGAAAACCGGCCCCGCAGCATGCATTTCACTCGGGTCCGGCTCCACGCCGATGTAGCGGACCCCGGCGTCGGCGAAGGCCGTCGCGAAGTATCCGGGGCCGCCACCGACGTCGAGCAGGCTGCGACCGACCGGGCGCTCGCCGTGGATGCCCCGCCAGAGGTCGCCGACCATGTTCGCGGTGTCGGCGGCCAGCGGGCCGTAGAACCGGGCCGGGGCGCGCTGCTCGTGGCGAAAGCTCGACAGCAGCCGCACCGAGCGGCGCAACGTCGCCCGCCGCGCGAACAGGTCAGTCACGGCCACCGGCCAACCCTAAAGCCCCGCATCGCTAGGCTGTCCGAATGTCTGGTGTGCGCTCGGTGCTGCTTTTGTGCTGGCGCGATACCGGACATCCCCAGGGCGGCGGGAGTGAGACCTACCTGCAACGCATCGGCGCCCAGCTGGCCGCTGCCGGCGTCGACGTCACGCTGCGAACCGCGCGCTACCCAGGCGCGGCGCGGCGCGAAGTCATCGACGGCGTGCGAATCCGTCGCGCGGGCGGCCGATACTCGGTCTACGTGTGGGCGCTGCTGGCGATGGCGGCGGCCAGGCTGGACATCGGACCGCTGCGACGGGTGCAACCGGACGTGGTCGTCGACACCCAGAACGGTTTGCCCTTCCTGGCCCGGCTGGTCTACGGCCGGCGGGTCGCGGTGCTGGTGCACCACTGCCACCGCGAGCAGTGGCCGGTGGCCGGCTGGTTCTTCAGCAGGCTCGGCTGGTTCGTCGAATCGTGGTTGTCGCCCAAGCTGCATCGCCGAAACCAGTATGTGACGGTGTCACTGCCGTCGGCCCGCGACTTGGTCGGCCTGGGTGTGGACAACGAGCGAATTGCCGTGGTACGCAACGGTCTCGACGAGGCCCCGGCGTCGTCGTTGGGTGGCCCGCGGGCGGTGACGCCGCGAGTGCTGGTGCTGTCACGGCTGGTGCCGCACAAGCAGATTGAAGATGCACTGACCGCCGTGGCCGAGCTGCGACCGTCGATACCCGACCTGCATCTCGACATCGTCGGCGGCGGGTGGTGGTCGCATCGGCTGACCGATCACGCGATGCGGCTGGGTATCAGCGACGCGGTGACATTTCACGGGCACGTCGACGACACCGCCAAACACCATGTCATGCAACAGGCTTGGGTGCACGTGCTGCCGTCACGCAAAGAAGGCTGGGGTCTGGCGGTCATCGAGGCGGCCCAGCACGCGGTGCCCACCATCGGTTACCGGTCGTCCGGCGGGTTGGCCGACTCGATCATCGACGGAGTGACCGGCGTGCTGGTCGACGGCCACGACGAACTGGTAAGTCGGCTGCAGCAGTTGCTTACCGATCCGGTGCTGCGCGATCAGCTCGGCGCCAAGGCACAAGCGCGTAGCGCCGAATTCTCCTGGAAGCAAAGCGCGGACGCGATGCGCACGGTGCTGGAATCGGTCGTCGCCGGCAACCGCGTCACCGGAGTGGTGTAGCGGTCACGCCTTACCCCGCTACCGAACGAGTCCGTTGCCGCCGACTGGTCACTATTGCCCCGACCGCTCCGGTGATCAGCATGGTCAGCCAGGCCAGGTGCGCGATCATGACGGTCGCCCGCCGGCCCGTCGACGCACCGGCTGTTGCGCCGCCGACGCGATACAACACCAGGTCGCGTCCGCGGTAAACCACCGGTAAACGCCCGAATGTCTCTGCGGCCGAACCCATATCGCCGGGTGTGCCCAATTCGACCACCAGCCACCCCACCCCGGCCCGACGGAGATCAGCCGAATCGCCACCGGCCAAGAGCAGCTGCTGCACATCGCGGGCCCGGTTTCCCTCGCCGAGAACCGTTGCCCCCGCAATGGTCAGGTCGCCCGTGGTCAGGACATCAGCGCGCAGCCAGCGCGGCAGCGGATCCAGCACCGGCGCCGGACCGGACCAGGCGAATCGCCGCATGGTGTCGGCCGGCAACGCCGCGACCTCAGCGGGCTCGCGGTTGATCGCCGCCGCAACGGCCGGCCAGTCGCTCGGATAACGCACCGACTCGACCTTTCCCCCTACGCCCCAAGCCAAATCGGGAAGCGACAGCACCAGCGCGGCGCAGCACAACAGCGCCGCGGACGCGGGCGGCAACCAGCGCCGCAACGTCAGCACCGCGCCCGCGGCAGCCAGCGCGTAGCCGGGCATCGCCAACGCGACCCACTTCTGCCCGTCGCGCAGCACGCCCAGCCCGGGCGCGGCGTCGACCAGCGTGTACAGGACGGCCAAGCCCGGGCCGGTGGCCATCGCCGCGGGTATCAGCACCGACGCCATCGCCAGTAGCAGCAACGGCAGCGCCGTCCGGTGACGCCTCAGCGTGACGACTCCCGCCGCAACCACGGCGAGCAGCACAACCGCCGACAGAACTGCGAAAAGCGTTGCCCGCGAAGCCGGCACGGAATCACCGTTCCAGATTCCACCCAGGCCGGCCAGACTGCCGAGTGTGCCCAGACCGGGCTCGGCCCGTGCCGCGAACGCGGCAATGCCTGGCGGACGACCCCACACGTGATCCGTCGACGACAGACCCAGTGCCGCTGCCGTCAACCACGGTAGCGCCGCTACCACGGCATCGGTCATTGCGATCGCGGCGCAACGCCAACGGGGAGTTCCGGTACCCGGCGCCGCGACACAGGCCAACCCGACCGTGGCGGCCAGCAGCAGGCCGGTCGGAGTGAGCCCGGCCAGCGCAATCCAGAACGCCAGCCCGAAAATGCCTGGCCAGATTGCCTTTTCGTTTGATCGAAGCGTCAGCATGCTGGTGGCCACCCATGGCAGGCAGCCGTAGCCGAGCAGCAGACTCCAGTGTCCCTGCAGGAGCCGTTCGCCGACGTAGGGATTCCAGATCGCCAGCGTGATCGCTGAAAACTGGCCGCCGGCACCGGATTCCGGCAACACCTGCGCGACCAGTCGAGCCGCGCCCCAGCCCGCCAGCCACAGTCCAACGACGAGCAATGCCTTCACCACCAGGCCGCCGTCGATACATCGCGAAGAAAGCGCGATCGCAAAATCCTGTGGCGTGGCCCGCGGCGCCGAAACCAACCCGAGAGCGCTATCGGACAGATAGGACCGCGGTGTGGAGACCGCGTCTCGCAGCAATAAATAGCCGGGGCTCAGCAGGGGCGCCACCACCAGCAGCGTCAGCGTCAGCGCGTACCCGGGACGGGACCAGCGCAGAGCCCAGTGGGGTGCCGCCCGCACTCGCCCAGCTAGCTAGGTCAGGTCGGGCGGACCCGACGTCGAAGGACCTCCCGAACTCGACGAGCCCTGATCTCGCTTGGCGTCCTTGGGCTGAGTGGGAATCTTCTCGGTCTCCGCTTCGGCGCCGGGTACTCGCGCCGGCGGCGGCTCGCCGCGGCCGAAGAAGCCACCTTGGTCGGCTGCGTCCGGATCGGGTTCGGCCAGCGCGGTCTCGGTCCGCAAGCTGAACGAGCCGAGCAACAGCCCACCGATCAGCGCGATCACACCGGCCGCAGTGAAGGTGATGGGCAGGACACGGGACCACAGTGCCAACCGGTCGCGCTCATCGCGCGCGGCGTTGACCTGCGACTCGACCGATCCCTCGTTGGAGGTGATGGTGTAGTCGACCAGCGTCACCTCGGGCTTCAACGCGTCGCGGGCGTAGTAGTGATTGGCGCGCTCTTTTTCTTTGACGATGGTCCCCGACTCCGGGTCCACCCAAAACGTCCGTTGCGCCGCGTAATAGCGCGTCATCGTGATCTTCTCGTCCGGATCGCCCGGCAAGCCCCACATCGCTGCGGTGTTGGTGACCTTGCTGTCCGCGTCGTCGGCGTACAGCGACGGGTATCTGATCGGCTCCGCCAGCTTGCCGTCGGCGTCGTAGCCGACGTCCTGGGTGAACTTGTACGCGGACAGGCCGTTGACGTCTTCTTCGCCGGTGTAGTTGGCCTCGAAGGCCTTCTGCGCGATCGGGTCGAAGTACGAGTACGAGCGCTTCTCGGTATGGAACGGGAATCGATAGGACAAGCCGTCGTGCGGCAACGCGATGTTGGTGGCCGGGCTTTCGTCCTTGAACCCACGCGGCTTCTGCACCGCGCCGCCGGGGTGAGTGTCGTCGGACACCGCTGACGCGGTTTTCCGGTTGAGGGTGACGGTGTCGACCAGGGCGAGCAGCAGGCCGGAATCCTTTTGCTTGTCGCTGCGCCGAACCGAGCTACCCACTTGCAACGTGACGACATCGGCGTTGGCCGGAGATTCGACGTCGATCTGCTGCTGTGAGACCAGCGGCACGTTCTTGTCAACCACGAGCTTCGGGCTGTACAGCGAGGCGGGGTCCACAGCTGTCCCAGTGCCTTCGCCGATTACCGTCGCGTCCAGATTGAGCGGAATCTTGGTGATCCTGCTACCGGTGTAGGTCCACAACAACAGCGCGGCAATCAACAACGCGGCTCCGAGTCCCATGATCCCGCACGCGGCCATCCGCAACATGACTGCTCGGTTCACGTTGCCGTGACCTCCTTCTGGTCTCGTTCGGTTCAGGCCACCAAACCTGTTCCGCCCCGAACCCCCGGGACCTGGGGTTCTACCCGCTTACCCTGCTGCAGCCAAGCAAAACTCGTTCGACCCTAACAGCATTATTTAAGGTCGCCCTTTATGTCCCCACGGTGGGTAAATCGGGTGTACCTCATTCACCGGGCACACTGTCACCATGACGGATAGCGAGCTGGTTGGCGGCACTCGCCGCTTCCTGCCCGCCGTCGAGGGAATGCGGGCCTGCGCGGCGATCGGAGTCGTCATCACCCACGTCGCGTTTGACACCGGGCATTACGGCGGGGTCGACGGTCGGCTGTTCGGCCGCTTCGATCTGGCGGTGGCGGTGTTCTTCGCGTTGTCGGGCTTCCTGCTGTGGCGCAGTCATGCCGCGGCCGCGCGCGGTCTGGCGTCACGCCCGTCCACCGCTCACTACCTGCGATCGCGGGTGGTCCGCATCATGCCGGCCTATTTGGTTGCCGTCGTGGTGATTCTGACGCTGCTGCCGGACGGCAATCACCCGAATCTGACCGTGTGGCTGGCGAATCTGTCGCTCACCCAGGTGTATGTCCCACTGACGCTGACCGCCGGACTGACTCAGATGTGGAGCCTGTCGGTCGAAGTCACTTTCTACCTCGCGTTGCCGATCCTTGCGATGCTGGCGGCGTGACTACCAGTTCGGGCCCGGGTACCGGTGATCGCCGTTCTGGCTGTCGCGAGCTGGTTTTGGGGCTGGATCCCGTTCGCCGCTACACCCGGTCTCAACCCGTTGACCTGGCCGCCGGCCTTCTTCTCCTGGTTCGCCGCGGGCATGCTGCTGGCCGAGTGGATCCACAGCCCGCTCGGATGGCCGCACCGGCTGGCCCGACGCCGGCTGATGATGGCCGTCGCGGCGGCGGCGGCCTACCTGGTCGCCGCTTCACCGCTGGCCGGGCCGGCCGGGTTGATTCCGAGCAGCCCCGCGCAATTCACCGTGAAGACCGCGATGGGGGCGCTCGTGGCGGCGGGTCTGGTGGCGCCGCTGGTCCTCGACCGGCCCGACGAAAGCCATCGGCTGCTGGGCAGCGCCCCGATGGTGACGCTCGGACGCTGGTCCTACGGCATCTTCATCTGGCACCTTGCCGCGCTGGCGATGGTGTTCCCGGTGATCGGTCAGTTCTCGTTCCGGGGACACATGCCCGAGGTGCTGGCGCTGACGCTGGTGTTCAGTGTCGCCATCGCCGCGGTGAGCTATGCGCTCGTCGAATCACCGTGCCGGGAAGCGTTGCGGCGCTGGGAATCGCGCACCAAACAACCCCCCGCCCCAGGAGATGGCGATGCGGTCAGCCCGCGTCAAGAAGACGCAGTCGCGCCATGATCTCGTTGCGGACCGCGGAGCGGCGTGCCTTGCCGGCGTCATCACGTAACGGGGTGTCGACGAACTCGACGGTCTCGGGCACCTTGTAACCGGCGATGCGCTCGCGCAAAAACGCTTGCACCGTCTGCTCGTCCAGTGCCGACCCGGCCTGGACCATGGCGTACGGCACTTGCCCCAGATCTTCATGCGGCACACCAACAACCAAGCAGGACAGCACATCCGGATGCTCGGAGAGCGCGGCCTCGACCTCGGCTGGGTACACGTTGCGGCCGCCGACGGTGAACATGTCGACCCGGCGGTCCGAGATGTACAGGAACCCGTCGGCGTCGAAGTAGCCGAGGTCGCCGAGCGAATCCCAGCCGTCGCGTGATTTCGCGGTGGCGCCGACATAGCGATAGGTGGGTGCGCTGCCCGGGCTGGGTCGCATGTAGATCTCACCCATTTCGCCGGGCGGACATGGGTTGCCATCATCGTCGAGCACCTTCATCTCACCGGCCACGACGATGCCGACCGAGCCGCGGTGAGTCAGCCACTGGTCACCGGAGATGAACGTCAACGCCTGTAATTCCGTGCCGCCGTAGAGTTCCCAGACTTTCTCGGGCCCGAGCAGGTCGATCCACGCCTGTTTGATGGCGGGTGGGCACGGCGCACCCAGGTGCCAGAACCGGCGGAGCGTCGACAGGTCGTAGGCGTCGGGGTTGTCGTGGTAGACCGGTAGCGCCCGCTGCATGATGGTCGGCACCGTCGTCAGGAAGGTGACTCCGTGATCGCTGATCAGCCGGAGGAATTTCTCCGGCTCGAAGCGGCTCATCAGCACGAGGTGGTGGCGCATCAGCAGAGCGATGGTCGCGGTGGTGAAGCCGGTGTTGTGCGACAGGGGCACCGGCACCAACGTGGTGTCGCCCTCCTGCGCGCCCAGCGGATAGCCGATGGCGGCGGGGATCCGGCTGTCGCCACCGGATTCGATCAGTTTGGGCCGACCCGTGCTGCCGCCTGACCCCATCGCCTTCCAGACTGGCGACACCGCCTCCGGTAGTTCCTCGTCGGACAATTCCGGGTCGGGACTGAAACCGGCTGGAACGCTTGTTATCTCGGGGTGCTCGCGGCCGACCAGCAAACTCGGCGGCCGCAATTCCAGCAGACCGGCCAGCTCGGCGTCGGGCAGCCGTGCCGATAGTGGCTGGGGTACGGCGCCCAGCTTCCAGCACGCGACCGCGGCCTGGATCCACTCGATCGAATTGGGCAGCACCATCGTCACGTAGTCGCCGACCCCGACACCGCGCGCGGCGTAGGCGCGGGCCAACCTGTTCGTCGAGCGGTCGAGCTCGCCGCGGGTCAGCGTGCGCCCGTCACAGGTGACGGCCGGTTCGTCGGGAGCGAGCGAGGCCAGCGCGGAGATCTGTACACCAATCGGCGGGACCAGCTCGGCTCCCGTCACTGGTAGGAGCCCTGCCGCTCGAAGATGCGGCGCGGATTGTCGACGAGCATGGTGTGCAGTTGCTCGTCGGTGACGCCGCGTTGTTTGAGGGCGGGGATCACGTCGTTGTGGATGTGCAGGTAGTGCCAATTCGGCGCCATCTGTGGCACCAGCTCTTCGGGGATCGCGTCGAAGTAGCAGTTGGCATCGTGGGACAACACCATCTTGTCGGCGTGCCCGCGCTCGCACATCGTCGCCACGATGCCCACCCGCTCCTCGAACGGCAGGAGCACATCAAGGCCGAAACGGTCCATCCCGAGGTAAGACCCGGCGGCGATGAGTTCTTCGAGGTAGCCGACGTCGGTGCTGTCGCCGGAGTGCCCGATGATCACCCGGGTCAGGTCGACGCCCTCCTCCTCGAAGATCTTCTGCTGCTCGAGCCCGCGCCGCAGCCCGGCGTGGGTATGCGTGGAGATCGGCACCCCGGTCCGCTTGTGCGCCTGGGCGACGGCGCGCAACACCCGCTCGACACCGGGTGTGACACCGGGTTCGTCGGTGGCGCACTTGAGGATTCCCGCCTTGACGCCGGTGTCGGCGATGCCCTCCTCGATGTCGCGGACGAACATGTCGGACATGATCTCCGGGCCGCCCAGCATGCCGCCGGGGCCCTCGTAGTGGAAACGAAACGGTATGTCGTTGTAGGTGTACAGACCCGTCGCGACGATGATGTTCAGGTCGGTGGCGGCGGCAACACGGGCGATCCGTGGGATGTAGCGGCCCAGCCCGATCACGGTGAGGTCGACGATGGTGTCGACGCCGCGCGACTTCAGTTCGTTGAGCCGATCGATGGCATCGGCCACCCGTTTGTCTTCGTCGCCCCATGCCTCCGGGTAGTTCATCGCGATTTCCGTGGTCATGATGAACACGTGCTCGTGCATGAGCGTGACGCCGATATCAGTGGTGTTGACAGGTCCCTGAGCGGTATTCACTAACGACACGTAGCCGACTCTAGGACGACGAATCGGCCTCCGTGGCCGGTTCGTGGAACGCAGGCTTCTTACCCGATGTCAGAAGGCCTCGTCATCGAGGTCCATCAGCGCGGTGGAGGTGCGGGCCAGGATTCCGCGCGTCGCGGTGAGCTCGGGCAGCACATTGCCGGCGAAGAACTGCGCCGCGGCGATCTTGCCCTCGTAGAACGGCTGATCCTTGCCGCCTGCACCGGAATCCAGTGCCCGCAAGGCGATTTCAGCATGCCAGAGCAGCTGCCAGCCGATCAGCAGATCGCCGACGGCGAGCAGGTAGCGCACCGAGCCGAGCCCGATCTTGTACAGGTCGCCCGGGGCTTCGGCCGATCCCATCAGGTGACCGGTCAGGGTGGCCGTCATCGCCTGCACGTCCTCCAGGGCGGTGCGCAGGTAGTCGCGTTCCACCTTCAGTCGCTGGTCGGCTGCCCCGCTGTCGATGAAGGACTGGATCTGCCCGGCCACATGCGCCAGCGCCACACCCTTGTCTCGCGCGATCTTCCGGAAGAAGAAATCCTGCGCCTGGATCGCGGTGGTGCCCTCGTACAGCGAGTCGATCTTCGCGTCGCGGATGTATTGCTCGATCGGATAGTCCTGCAGGAATCCCGAGCCGCCCAGCGTTTGCAGCGATTCGGTCAGGTACTGGTACGCCCGTTCCGAGCCCACACCCTTGACGATGGGCAACAGCAGGTCGTTGACCCGGTTCGCCGTTTCCGCATCGGCACCCGAGACCGCTTCGGCAACAACGGGATCCTGATGCGCGGCGGTGTAGAGATAGATCGCGCGCAATCCCTCGGCGTAGGCCTTCTGCATGATCAGCGAGCGCCGCACGTCGGGGTGCCGGGTGATCGGTACTCGCGGGGCGTTCTTGTCCATCATCTGGGTCATGTCCGCGCCCTGAATGCGCGTCTTGGCGTAATCGAGGGCGTTGAGGTAGCCGGTCGACAGTGTTCCCGACGATTTGATGCCGACCAGCATCCGCGCGTTCTCGATGACTTTGAACATCTGCGCGATGCCGTCGTGAATGTCGCCGACCAGCCAGCCCTTGGCCGGGATGCCGTGTGCGCCGAAGGTCAACTCGCACGTCGGCGAGGCTTTGTAGCCCATCTTGTGCTCGAGACCGGTCGCGAAAACTCCGTTGCGCCCGGTGATTTCGAAGCTGTCCCAGTCGAACAGGTGCTTCGGCACGACGAACAGGCTGAGACCCTTCGTACCCGAGCGGGCGCCCACCGGGCGCGCGAGCACGAGGTGCAAGATGTTCTCGACGGTGTCGCCGAGATCGCCTCCGGAAATGAACCGTTTGACACCTTCGATGTGCCACGAGCCGTCTGGTTGCTCGACGGCCTTGGTGCGGCCCGCCCCGACATCGGAGCCGGCGTCGGGTTCGGTCAGCACCATCGTCGCGCCCCAGCGTTGCTCGATCGCCGCATTGGCCAGCGTCCGCTGCTTCTCATTACCCAGCGCATAGAGAATGTCCGCCATGGCCGGACCGGCGTAGAAGAAGAACAGCGCCGGGTTGGCGCAGATGATCATCTCCAGCACCGCCCACACCACCGTCCGTGACACGGCGGTGCCACCGATCTCGGGCGTCACGCCGAGCCGCCACCATTCGGCGTCCCAAATCGCCTGCACCGTCTTACGAATCGGGTCGGGCACCGTGATGGTGTGTTCGTCGGGCAAGAACACCGGCGGTGTGCGGTCAGATGCCACGAATGAGTCGGCGACCGGACCTTGAGCGAACCTGGCCACCTCAGCCAGGATCTCGCGACTAGTCGCGCTGTCGAGTTCGCCGAGCGCTCCCGAATCCAGCAGATCCCCGAGAGCCAGCGCCTCGAACAGGTTGAACTCGATGTCACGCAGGTTGGCTTTGTAATGCCCCATGGCCGCCTCCTCGCGTAGCAGTATGTCGGGAATCGCCCTCTCACGAGGCTATTTCGGGGGTTCGAGAATTGCGTCCCACCTGGTTCGCGGCGGGAGTCGACGGCGATTATTTGGTGCAGACCCTTGAGAAGTGATATGGCTCACAGTAGAGTGACCAGTGGTCATTCAACCTCAGGAGGGCAATGCCGACGGTGACTTGGGCCCGCGTCGACCCCGCACGTCGTGCAGCGGTAGTCGAGGCCGCGGAGGCGGAATTCGGGGCGCACGGTTTTTCCGGCGGGAGCCTGAACGTCATCGCCCGACGTGCCGGGGTGGCCAAAGGCAGTCTGTTCCAGTACTTCGCCGACAAGCGCGACCTCTACGCGTTCATCACCGACGTCGTCAGCCAGCGAGTACGTGCCTACATGGAAGACCGGATCCGCCAGCTCGATCCGAGCCGGCCGTTCTTTGAATTCCTGACCGACTGGCTCGACGTGTGGGTCGCGTATTTCGCCGATCACCCGCACGAACGCGCGTTGCATGCGGCGGCGAGCATGGAGGTAGACACCGATGCCCGCGTCAGCGTGCGCAGCGTCATCCACCGTCACTACCTGGAAGTGCTGCGGCCCCTGGTGCGCGATGCCCAGGTCCGGGGCGACTTCCGCAAGGACGCCGACACCGAGGCGCTGATGTCCTTGTTGCTGTTGATCTTTCCGCACCTGGCGCTGGCGCCCTACATGCGCGGGCTGGATCCGATCCTCGGGCTCGACGAACCAAGCCCGGAGCAACCGGCGCTGGCGGTGCGCAGGCTGGTGGCCGTGTTGAGCGCAGCATTTTCTCCAATTTCCGCCGACAGCAGAGCAATTCGTTCGCAAAAGATCTGAGGAGGTCTGATGACACGCACACATTCAGGATCACTGGCTGCCGGCGGGCTGAACTGGGACAGCCTGCCGCTCAAGCTGTTCGCCGGTGGCAACGCGAAATTCTGGAATCCGGCCGACATCGACTTCTCGAGGGACCGTGCCGATTGGGAGCGACTGAACGAGGACGAACGCGATTTCGCCACCCGGTTGTGTGCGCAGTTCATCGCCGGCGAGGAAGCGGTCACCGAGGACATCCAGCCGTTCATGTCCGCAATGCGGGAAGAAGGACGGCTCGGCGACGAGATGTACCTGACTCAGTTCGCCTTCGAGGAGGCCAAGCACACGCAGGTGTTCCGGCTGTGGCTCGACGCCGTCGGGATGACCGAGGATCTACACAGCTACCTGGAACCGCTTCCGGCGTATCGAACGATGTTCTACGACGAGCTGCCGGACTGCCTCAACGCCTTGTCATCCGACTCGTCGCCGGCGGCCCAGATTCGGGCGTCGGTCACCTACAACCACGTCGTCGAGGGCATGTTGGCGCTGACTGGCTACTATGCGTGGCACAAGATCTGCGTGGAGCGCAACATCTTGCCCGGTATGCAGGAGTTGATCCGGCGGATCGGCGACGATGAGCGGCGGCACATGGCGTGGGGAACCTTCACCTGTCGCCGCCACGTTGCCGCCGACGACGCCAACTGGGACGTCTTCGAGTCGCGGATGAACGAGTTGATGCCGCTCGCTCTCGAGTCCACCCAGCAGGGTTTCGAGCTGTTCGAGGTGCTGCCGTTCAATCTGGTCAAGGAAGAGTTCGTGGAGTACGCCGCCGACAAGGGGATGCGCAGGTTCGGCACCATCTCCAGTGCGCGCGGCCGCCCGGTCGGCGAGATCGACCTCGACTACTCGCCGGTGCAGCTGGAGGACACGTTCGCTGCCGAAGACGAGAAAGCGCTGGCATCCGCCTCTGCGTAGGCCTTGTCTTCGTCTGTTCAATTGTCGCCGTATTGCGCTGGTGAACCTTATCCTTGGCGCAGTGGGGTAGGTCGGGGACGCGGACGGCGGTACTGGTGTGACGGTGGCCGAACTGGCGTGCCGCACATGTGGCACCATGCTTCGGGCAAACGCCAAGTTCTGTAACGAGTGCGGCGCAGCGACGGCTGTGACCGTCGCGACTGCCGAGTACAAACAGGTGACGGTGCTGTTCGCCGACGTCGTGCATTCAATGGATATCGCCGCGACCGTCGGTGCGGAACGACTACGCGAGATCATGGCCGCCCTCACAGACCGCTGCGCCGCAGTGGTGCGGCGGTACGGCGGCACCGTGGACAAGTTCACCGGCGACGGGATTATGGCCGTATTCGGTGCACCGATCGCTCTGGAGGACCACGCCTTTCGCGCTTCCGTCGCGGCCCTGGATATCCAGGCGGAGGCGACGAAACTAGCCCAGGAAATCGAAGCACGCGATGGCATCGACTTACAGCTACGGGTGGGCCTCAATTCCGGTGAGGTCATTGCCGGTGAAATCGGTTCGGGCTCCTTGGGTTACACGACGATTGGTGAGCAGGTCGGGATGGCCCAACGAATGGAGTCCGTAGCCCCGCCAGGTGGTGTGATGGTCAGTGAATCCACCGCGCGGTTGGTTGAGGACGTCGCGGTACTCGGCGAGCCAGAGTTGGTGCGCATCAAGGGCGCCAGGGATGCGGTGCCGGCACGTCGACTCATCGGCATGAACGCGCAGCCTCGGCGGAGCGGCCTGTCGCAATCGACGTTGGTGGGCCGGGGGTGGGAACTGGCCACGCTGACGGCGCTGCTGGATCGCTCGAGTGGTGGGCGTGGCGCGGTGGTGGGCGTGGTCGGCCCACCTGGCATCGGCAAGACTAGGCTCACCAGTGAAGTTAGTGTGCTCGCGAAAAGTCTTGGGATGGAGGTGTTTTCCACATTTTGTGAATCCCACGCCTCCGATGTGCCCTTTAATGTGGTGGCGCGTCTGCTGCGCGTCGTCACGCAGATCGGTGGCCTGGACGATCAGCCCGCCCGGCTGCGGTTGCGGGAGCGGTTTTCAGACGCCGATCCCGAGGACATGCTGCTGCTGGATGACCTGCTGAGTGTTGCCGATCCGGCTGTGCAGCTGCCCAAGATCGACCCGGACGCACGCCGACGGCGGTTGACCGCGTTGGTCAATACCGCCCAACTGGCTCGCACCCAACCGGCCGTGTTCGTCGTTGAGGACGTGCACTGGATCGACGAGATCAGTGATTCCATGCTCGCCGACTTTCTCGGCGTGATCGCCCAGACCCCCTCGATGATGCTGCTCACCTACCGCCCCGAATACCACGGAGCCCTGAAGAACGTCGGCGGCGCGCAGACCATTGCCCTTGCACCATTGAGCGATACCGAAACCTCGAATTTGGTTGATGAGCTGTTGGGTTCGCATCCATCGGTGGACGATATCGGCGCGATGATCGCCGGGCGTGCCGCGGGCAACCCGTTCTTCGTTCAGGAGATCGCTCGTGACCTCGCCGAACGGGGCGTACTCGTGGGTGAGTTGGGCGACTACGCCTGCGGCACCGACGTGGCCGAGGTCAGCGTGCCGGCCACGCTGCAGGCGACCATCGCGGCGCGCGCCGACCGACTCAGCCCGGCGGCCAAGAAAACCCTGGCGGCGGCGGCGGTCATCGGCTCCCGTTTCGATCGCGATCTGCTGGCCAGCCTCGAGGTCGACCCGGTTGTCGACGAGCTGATAGCCGCGGAGCTCGTCGACCAAGTGCGGTTCACCCCGTGCGCGGAGTACGCGTTTCGGCATCCGCTGATCCGCACAGTCGCCTACGAATCACAACTGAGGGCCGATCGCGCGAGGCTGCATCGACGGCTGGCTGCCACAATCGAAGCCCGCGAAGCGGAATCGGCCGAGCAGAACGCCGCACTGATCGCCGAACATTTAGAGGCAGCCGCTGATCTTCATGCCGCCTACGACTGGCATGTCCGCGCCGCGACATGGGCGACGAACCGCGACATCAACGCGGCGCGACACAGCTGGGAGCGCGCCCAGAAGATTGCCGACGGCCTACCCGCCGATAGCCCGGATCGGGCCGCGATGCGCATCGCCCCCCGCACCATGTTGTGTGGGATCGCTTACCGAGTCCAGATGAATGTCGTCGACGAGCGCTTCGACGAATTGCGGCAGTTGTGCGCCGCCGCTGGGGACACGGCATCACTGGCCGTCGGAATGGCCGGGCTAGTGGCGGACCACGTCTTCGGGGGCCGCATTCATGAGGCGTCACAGCTGGCCTCGGAAGCCTGGAACCTTGCCGAGTCGATCGGCGATCCGACTCTGACGGTTGGGCTGTCCTTCCCGTTGATCTACGCCAAGATGGAAATTGGTGATTGGCCTACCACGGAGCGTTGGTCACAACGAGTTATCCGCCTGGCTGACGGTGATGCGGCGCGCGGCAACTTCCTCTTTGGGTCTCCGTTGGCGGTTGCCTATGCGTCGCTCGGTTTGGCCGGGTGCTTCCTCGGTCGGCGTGGATGGCGAGACGACCAGCGGCGCGGCGTGGCCATCGCCCGCAGCGCCGACCCCATGTCATACGCCACTGTTTTCGGTTGGGTCTACAACGCGGGCATATCAGTTGGCGCGCTGAAGTCCGATGACCGCGCTATCGGCGAAATCGAGGAGGCCGTGCGGATCGCTGAACGATCAGGTGATGACCTCGCGGTGGCTCTCAGCCAGGTGACGCTCGGTGATGCGCTGGTGCATCGGCGAGGGGCCGAGGATTGTGACCGCGGACAGCAGCTGCTGGCCGAGGTCAGGGAGGTCTTCCTGCGGCTGGGGCGCAACTTGGGCGAGCTGCCGATCATCACCAGCTACTTGGCGCGTGAGAAGGCCAGGCGTGGAGGTCGCGATGAGGCGCTGCCGATCATGCGTGCCGCCGTCGACGATCTCGTCCACGCCGGACAACTGCTGTCATGGGGGCTTCCCGCGACGGGTGTCCTGGTCGAGACACTGCTCGACCGACGGACAGATGCCAACGTGGCCGAAGCGGAGGCCGCGATCGAGCGATTAGCCGCCGCGCCCACCGAAGAGGGTCTGGCTCTGCGCGACGTCTGGCTGCTGTGGCTCCGCGCCTTGCTCGCGCGAGCGCGCAGCGATGACCTCGCGTACGCCGACTTCCGTGGCCGCTACCGTGACATGGCGAAATCGCTTGGCTTCGAAGGACATATCGCCTGGGCCGAGGCGATGCCCTAACCCGGCGGTCAGCCCACCCAGACCGTCTTGGCGTTGCAGAACGCGCGGATGCCTAGGCCGGCGAGCTCGCGGCCGTAGCCCGACCGCTTGACGCCACCGAACCCGAGCTCGGGGTAGGACACCGTCATCCCGTTGATGAAGACCTGACCCGCCTCGATGTCGTCGATGAAACGTTCCTGCTCGGCCTCGTCGTTGGTCCAGGCGTTGGACCCCAATCCGAAGGTGGTGGCGTTGGCGATCTCGATGGCCTCGTCGATGCCCGACGCCCGGTACATAGAGGCGACCGGTCCGAAGACCTCTTCGGTGTAGAGCGCCATGTCCTTGGTGATCTCGGTGACCACCGTCGGCGGGTAGAACCAGCCCGGCTGGTCGGGGGTCTTGCCGCCGAGGCGGACCTTCGCGCCCGCGGCGACGGCGTCGTCGACCTGCTGGGCGATCTCGTCGCGGCCCGACTCGGTGGCCAGCGGACCCACGTCGGTGTCCGGGTCGG
>NZ_DATNJW010000410.1:0-4487 GCF_035603715.1 Mycobacterium sp.
CCCAGACGCTCGCAGGTGCCGGGCCGAAAGCAGTCCAGCAACACGTCGGCTTTGGCAACAAGGTCCAGCAACTGTTGCGGATCGGCTTTGACGTCCAGGTCCACGATCCGCTTCCCGCGGTGCAGCAGGTCGAGGTTCTCGGCGGGCATCGTCAGTCCACCTGGACGACGCACCCGCACCACGTCGGCACCCAGATCCGCCAGCATCATTGCCGCGTGCGGGCCCGGTCCGATGCCGCCGAGTTCGATCACTCGCACCCCGCCGAGTGGCCCTGTCAAGCTCGGCCTTTCTTCACTTCCAGCACCCGGTCGCGTAAGCCCTTGGTGCCGGTGTCGATCGTTCCTTTGACGGCGCGCTTGAGGACAAAGCCGGGCAACGGCACTACGGGGTCGACGCTGATTTCGAACTTGACCTTCGTCTTGTCCCCGTCGGGCGTCAGGGTGTACGAAGCATCCTGCGATCGTTGCTGGCCGGAGCTGACCAACGTCCAGCTGACCTTGTTCTTGCTCCACGTATAGGCCACCACCTGTTCGTCGGTGATCCCCGCGGCCTTTACCTTCATCTTGACCTTGCTGGGTCGTCCGCCCTTGTCTCTCTCCAGGACCTCGGCGCTTTGATGCGGCGGCGACCACTCGGTGACCGAGTCAAAATCGCCGATCACGTCGAGGATTTCTTCCGGCGTTGCCTCGATCACTATTTCGCGGGTTTCGTTGATGGCCATGACCGGACGATAGCGAGGCAGTGCCGTGTGAAGGGCGGTTTCGACGGCAGACGCGTAGCCTCGACGCCGTGAATGCTGCCGTTTCGGAACCGTCCTACACCGTCGGCGACTACCTCCTCGACCGCCTGGCAGAGCTCGGCGTCACCGAGGTGTTCGGGGTACCCGGCGACTACAACCTGGAGTTCCTCGACCACATCGTCGCCCATCCGCAGCTGCGCTGGGTCGGCAATGCCAATGAGCTCAACGCCGGATACGCCGCCGACGGATACGGCCGGCTGCGTGGAATGTCAGCTGTGGTAACCACATTCGGTGTTGGCGAGCTTTCGGCGGCCAATGCCATCGCGGGTAGCTACGCCGAACACGTGCCGGTTGTGCACATCGTCGGCGGCCCGTCGAAAGACGCACAGGGCACGCGGCGGGCGCTACACCATTCGTTGGGAGACGGCGACTTTGAGCACTTTCTGCGGATAAGTCGGGAAATCACCTGTGCGCAGGCAAATCTCATGCCCGCAACGGCCACCAGAGAGATCGATCGGGTGCTCTGCGAGGTACGCGAGCAACGACGCCCGGGGTATCTGTTGCTGTCCACCGATGTGGCCCGCTTCGAGACGGAGCCACCGAGCGCGCCGTTGCCGCACTACACCGGCGGGACCAGCCCACGTGCGCTGGCGTTGTTCACCGAAGCCGCAACCACACTCATCGGCGACCACCAGCTGACCGTGCTGGCCGACCTTTTGGTCCACCGGCTTAATGCGGTCGACAAGCTCGAGGCGCTGCTGGCCGCCGACGTCGTGCCACACGCCACCCTGATGTGGGGCAAGAGCCTGGTCGATGAGAGCACGCCGGAATATCTGGGTATCTACGCCGGCGCGGCCAGCGCCGAGCCGGTTCGCCGGGCGATCGAAGAGGCGCCCGCGCTCGTGACGGCGGGCGTGGTGTTCACCGACATGGTCAGCGGCTTTTTCAGCCAGCGCATCGACCCGGCAAGGACCATCGACATCGGGGTGCAGCAGAGCACGGTCGGCACGGCGGTGTTCGCACCGTTGGAGATGGGGGCGGCGCTCGATGCGATCACCACGATCCTCGCCAAGCGAGGCATCAGCTCGCCGGCGGTCCAGTCGAACTCCGACGCCGTGCCCACCGACCGGCCCGACCGTGATCAGCCGTTGAACCAGAACGTGTTGTGGGACAGGTTCTGTGACGCGCTCACACCCGGCAACATCGTCCTGGCGGACCAGGGCACCTCGTTCTACGGGATGGCCACTCACCGGCTTCCCCGCGGCGTCACGTTCATCGGTCAACCACTCTGGGGCTCAATCGGATACACGCTGCCGGCCACTCTCGGCGCGGGCCTGGCCGAACGCGATCGCCGACCGGTGCTGCTGATCGGTGACGGAGCCGCGCAGCTGACGGTTCAAGAGCTGGGTGCTTTTTCTCGCGAAGGCCTGGCGCCGGTGGTCGTGGTGGTCAACAACGACGGTTACACCATCGAGCGAATGATTCACGGAAAGACCGCGCCCTACAACGACATCGTGCGATGGAGCTGGGCCGACATCCCCACCGCGCTTGGCGTGACGAACCACTTGACATTTCGCGCGCAGACCTACGGCGAACTCGACGATGCCTTTGTCGCTGCGGCAGAGCAGCGAGACCGGATGGTGCTGATCGAAGCGGTGGTGCCACGCCTGGACATCCCCGACCTGTTGAGCGATCTGGTCGCCGACCTCGGCTGACGGCAGCCCGCGGCGGTAGCCTCAGCCGCTACGCTCCCCGTTCGGTCTGCCGAGCAATGTGCGCAGCGTGCGACGGCAGCGGCCGCATTCGGCGCCCGCCCCGCACACCGACGCGATCTGATTAGTCGTGGACGCGCCGCCGGCGATGGCATCGGCCACCACCTGGCTGGTAATCCCGTTACACAGGCAGACGAACACCGGGCGGCCCGCCTACTCGTCGATCCGCATCATGTCGAAGAACTTGCCGACGAACACCGGCGGATACGCGCCCCGCCCGGCCCCGTCCATCCATGGCGCGGCGATGTCGGGATGTTCGATCCAGCGCCGGGCATGGTTCTCGTCGTCGATTTCCTGCAGGATCATCACTTCGTGGCTGTCGTCGAAGGCCTGAAACAACCGGGTCTCCCGGATGCCCGCCGCCTCGAATCTCGGTAGTGCACCCCGTATCTCGTGGGTCAGCGAGGGCACATCGTCAACCGCCGACATCGCGGCGACCACGACGCCGGGGGCCGACTGGGTGACCGACCCGAACCGTTCCACGATCTCGCCGGCGAAGACGGCCGGGATGTCGTCGACGCCGACCGCGTCGAACCAGTCGAAGAACACTCGTGATCGCAACAGCTCCACAATCGGCTCCCGACTGCGCACGCCGATCGTCACCAGGACGCGACCATGGTCATGCGTCGAGGTGTAGAGCAGCACATGGTGCGCGCCGATACCGGCAAGGGCCGACCTGCGGCGGGTGAGCAGCGGCCACACCTGCTCCGGATCCGCCACGCGGTAGTCGGACGCGATCACCATCGAGTGCGAACGGGGGTCTGCTGAGCTCACCGAAGTTGGTCCTTCATCACCTTCCCGGTGGCGTTCAGCGGAAGCTCACCGAGGAACTCGACGTATCGTGGCGCTTTGAATCCAGCCATCCGCTGGCGGCACCAGGCCATCAGATCTTCCTCGGACACTGGTGTTTTCGGCACCACAAAGGCCTTGCCAACCTGACCGAGTCGCTGGTCGGGTACACCGACGACGGCGACCTGAGCGACCGCCGGGTGTTCAAGCATGAAGCCCTCGATCTCAGCCGGATAGGCGTTGAAGCCGCCAACAATGAACATGTCCTTTTTACGCCCGTCGATCCTCAGCCGGCCCGCCTTGTCGAAATTGCCCAAGTCGCCCGTGTGCAACCAGCCGTCATCGTCGATCGCCTGCGCGGTGGCCTCCGGGTCGTCGAGGTAACCCTGCATGACGCCGTAACCGCGAACCAGCACCTCGCCGTCCGCGGCGATGCGCACCTCGACGTCCTCGCAGGGCAGGCCCGCGGTGGTGGCCACGTCTTCGAAGGAGTCTCCTGGCCGCGACAACGTCACGTTGCCGGCTTCGGTGAGCCCGTAACCCGTCATCAACGTTTCGAAGGGCAGTTCGCTGTGGATGCGGCGAACCAGTTCGACCGGGATATCGGCGGCACCGGTAACACCCGCTCGCAGCGATGAAAGCTTGGCCTTGTCACCAACGGTCAGCAATGAGTGGTACAACGTCGGCGGTCCAGGCAACATCGAGATACGCTCGCGCTCAATCAGATCCACTACTACGTCGACGTCGAACACCGCCAGTGGCAGCATGGTTGCCCCGCGCAGGAACGACGCGATCAGGCCCGCCTTCAAGCCGAACGTGTGAAAATACGGGTTGATCATCAGGTAGCGATCGCCCTCGCGCAGGTCGGCGAGCGTCGCCCACTCCTCGTACATGCGCAGGGTTTGGCGATGATTCATCATCGCGCCCTTCGGCCGACCGGTCGTGCCCGAGGTGAAGATGACGTCGGACACATCGGTTCCGCTGACGGTCCGCTCGAACGGTGAACCGCTGGAAAGGAAGTCGGACGCTAAGTCGATGACCGGAACCCCGGCGGGAGCGGTGTAGTCCTGGCCGAGGAAATCCTTGCGTACCAGCACGGCCTTTGCCGCGCTGCGGGTGATGACGTCACCGGCTTCTTCGGGCTTGAACCGCGTATTCACCGGAACCAGCACGCCGCCAGCGGTGAG
>NZ_DATNJW010000411.1:0-8075 GCF_035603715.1 Mycobacterium sp.
TCGACAACGAAAACGCCCACGTACCCTCACGGAGGGGTTTCGACTGTCGACTCAGAGGGGATGTGCATGGCCGGCCAGGATGACTTACGGGGCAGAGTTCAGGTACCCGCCGACCTCGACGCCGTCACCGCAATCGGCGAAGAAGACCACTCCGGGATCGACCCGGCGGCCGTCGAGCGGATCTGGCAGGCCGCCCGTCACTGGTACAAGGCCGGCATGCATCCGGCGATTCAGGTGTGTGTGCGGCACAACGGCAAGGTCGTGCTGAACCGGGCGATCGGGCACGGCTGGGGCAACGCCCCAACCGACCCGGCCGACGCCGAGAAGGTCCCGGTAAAGACCGATACGCCGTTTTGCGTCTACTCGTCCGCCAAGGCGATCACCGCAACCGTCGTGCACATGCTCGTCGAGCGCGGTCAGCTCTCACTCGACGACCGGGTCTGCAAGTACATGCCGACCTACACCAGCCACGGCAAGGACCGCACCACTATCCGGCACGTAATGACCCACAGCGCCGGCGTCCCATTTCCGACCGGACCCAAGGCGGACCTCAAACGAGCCGACGATCACGAGTACGCGCAAGAACAGCTCAGCAAGCTGCGCCCGCTGTACCGGCCGGGGCTGGTGCACATCTACCACGCATTGACCTGGGGCCCACTGATGCGCGAAATCATCTACGCCGCAACGGGTAAGGATGTCCGCGAAATTCTGGCCAGCGAGATCCTCGACCCGTTGAATTTCCGCTGGACCAATTTCGGTGTGGCAGAAGAGGATATCCCATTGGTGGCGCCCAGTCATGCCACCGGCACACCCCTGCTGCCCGCTCCGATTGCGGCAGCCTTCCGCAAAGCGGTAGGCGGTACCACACACGAGATCATCCCGATCACCAACACACCTCTCTTTCTGAAGACCGTGATCCCGTCGTCAAACACCGTCTCGAACGCTGCCGAGATGTCCAGATTCGCCGAAATATGGCGTCGCGGAGGCGAACTCGACGGGCTGAGGGTGATGAGCCCCGAAACACTGCGCGACGCGACCCGGCAATGCCGCCGACTGCGACCGGACGTGGCAACCGGACTCATGCCGGCCCGCTGGGGTACCGGCTTCCAACTCGGCACAAAGCGTTTCGGCCCGTTCGGCCTGGCTGCCCCCGCAGCGTTCGGCCATCTCGGGTTGGTCAACTGCGCGATCTGGGCCGATCCCGACCGCGGACTGGCCGCCGGTGTGGTGAGCAGCGGCAAGCCCGGCCGCGACCCCGAGATCAGGCGGTACACCGCGCTCATGGACCGCATCGCCGCCGAAATCCCGCAGGTTGCGCGATAGTTGGGTGATGCAGCCGCGACGCCATTCCGCTGTTGACATCACCCTCACCTCGATCCTGTCCGTGCTCGCGGCGCTCGCCGCAATGGCCACGGTCGGGTTCTCGTTCTTCTTCGTGATGGCCGCCGACTCGTGCAATGAGCACTGCGACGCCGGGGCGCTCAACGGCGCTTATGCCGTGACATGGGGCGGGGTCGGGGTCGCGGTCCTGATCGGAGTGTCAGGCGTGATCGTCACGGCGGTGCGTGGCTGGCTGATGTGGATCTGGCCTGCGCTGGCGCTGCTACTGGTCGTCGTCGCCCTGGGGATCGGCGTGCATCTGGCCGACACCTTCATGCACCACAATTAACGCCGTTAACCCAAGCCGGTCTAACATGCTCGGAGCACGTTTGGCTGTGGTCGGGGGACCAGCGACGGCGGGCGCTAAGAAATCAGCGCCTACTTTCTGCTGCCCGACTTCATGACTTGGATGGGTAGCTATTGCAATGGCTGGTCGAAGCAGCGGCTTGACGCCGGACTACGAAACGTCGCAGTCGATTTACGACCTCAACGACGACTTTTTCGCGCTGTTCCTGGGTCCCACGATGGGCTACACCTGCGCATATTTCGAGCGCGACGACATGACGCTCGACGAGGCGCAGGTCGCGAAGTTCGACCTCGCGCTGAGCAAGCTGAACCTCGAGCCCGGCATGACGCTGCTCGACATCGGTTGCGGGTGGGGCGGCGCGCTGGAACACGCGTTGCGGCACTACGACGTCAACGTCATCGGCATCACGTTGAGCCGCAACCAGCACGCGTGGACCACGTCCCGGCTGGCGGAGGTGCCGACGACGCGATCGGTCGAGGTGCGACTCCAGGGCTGGGAGGAGTTCGACGAGCCGGTCGACCGCATCGTGAGTATCGGTGCATTCGAGGCGTTCACCAAGGCGCGCTACGCCGCGTTCTTCGAGTCGGCGCACCGAGCGCTGCCCGCCGATGGCCGGATGCTGCTGCACACGATCCTCGGACGGCCCCAAGGGTTCTTCGCGGCCAACGGAGTGGCGATCACCATGAACGATCTGCGGTTCATGCGGTTCATCGGACAGGAGATCTTCCCCGGCGGCGAACTGCCCTCCGAAGACGACGTGGTGCAGTTCGCGGCCGCAGCCGGTTTCGGCGTCGAGCGGGTGCACAGCCTCCGCGCGCACTACGCCAGGACGCTGGACATGTGGGCGGTCAACCTCGAGGCCAAGCGTGATGAGGCGATCGCGATCACGGACGAGGCGAACTACGACCGGTTCATGCGCTACCTGACCGGGTGCGCGGACTTCTTTCGTCGCAGCATCACCGACATCGCGCAGTTCACCCTCGTCAAGGATTAGCACTGGCGGTGGGGAGGGACTTGAACCCCCGGACGGTAAGGGCGCGAGCGTACGATTTCGATCGTTGTGAGGCTCGGCCGTGAACTGACCGACTCGCGGTCCCCGGTAACGCAGGGAGCGATATGTCCAAGCTTTTGTTTGTCATGACCGGGACAAGTTATTGGACGCTCAAGGATGGCACCCGGCATCCAACCGGTTACTGGGCTGAAGAGTTTGCGGCCCCGTACCGCGCAGTGACCGGAGCCGGTCATGAGGTCGTGGTGGCCACGCCCGGCGGCGTGGTGCCGTACGTGGACGCGATGAGCCTGCGTCCCGCCATGGCCGGTAGCGCGGAGATCGCCTTGGAGCTCGAGCAGATTCTCCTTTCCGCCGAGGAGTTGCGCAGGCCAATCGAATTGGCGGACGCCCGCTTGGACGACTACGACGCCGTCTATTACCCCGGGGGTCACGGCCCGATGGAGGATATGTGGAAGAACGCAGACTCCGGCCGGCTACTCACCGCAGCGCTCGCCTCCGACAAGCCATTGGCCATCGTCTGCCACGCGCCCGCCGCGATCCTGGCCACTCGTCGGAACGGTGTCTCACCGTTCACCGGCTACCGGGTCACCGCGTATACCAATGACGAAGAGGATGCGGTCGGACTGCGCGTGAAGGCCCCGTGGACGGTCGAAGACGAATTGGTCAAGCTGGGCGTCGAGTTCACCCGGGGCGAAATATGGAAGCCCTACACGGTGGTGGACCGCAATCTGTACACGGGCCAGAATCCCGCATCAGCCGCACCGCTGGCGGAGCAAGTCCTAGCTGCACTGCACTAGCATCAATTCGCACAGCCGCTCGGCTCGATATCTTTGGCTCTCAAGCAGTCTCGGCAGGGAGGCGCCGTGGAGTTCCTCGTCACGATGACCACGCACGTCCCGCCGGGTACGGCTGATGAGACCGTGGCGCAGGTGCGGCTGCGGGAGGCTGCCCACTCCCACGACCTTGCCGAGCGCGGAAACCTTCGCCGTTTGTGGCGCCCCCCACTGAGACCTGGTGAATGGCGCACACTGGGCCTCTTCGCTGCGGACGGCCCCGCAGAACTGGAATCCGTACTTGCCTCAATGCCACTGCGGATTTGGCGCACTGACGAGGTCACGCCGCTGTCGCCACATCCGAACGACCCCGCATTGTCGCGAGTTGGCCCGGGCCATGAATTCCTGATCGCGATGACGATCGACGTCCCCGACGGGACGGTGCCGAATGCCGCGGATGACAAGCTGAAGGACGAAGCCCAGCGTGCTCGCGAGCTTTCCGGCCAAGGCCACCTCCGCCGACTATGGGCGCTGGCAGCGCAACCGCCGCTCCGGCGAACTCTCGGCCTGTGGAACGCCCGCGACGACGAGGAGATCGACACCATCGTGACGTCGCTGCCCCTCAGCCCGTGGATGACAACTACCACGACGCAGCTTTCGCTTCATCCCAACGACCCTGCCGCCCAACCGAACTGATCAAGAGGACGATTTAATGACAACCGCGACTCCGCCTCCCAAATCGGCAAGAATTCGTCTGACTCGACGATCGGCCGCCTACTGGCGTGTCACTATCGACAACCCGCCGATCAACGTCATGAGCCCGGAAATGATCGGGCAATTCCACGAAGTCATTAACGCCCTCGAGACCGACGATGACGTAAGAGTCGTCGTCTTCGACAGCGCCGTCGACGACTACTTCCTGAATCATTCTGATTTCACAGCGAATTTCGATGACTTCACCGCCCTACCGGCCGGCCCGACTGGCTTGCCGCAGTGGCCAGATTTTCTCGTGCGTCTGACCCGCGCGCCCGTCGTGTCCATCGCACTCATCCGCGGCCGCGCCACCGGCAACGGCAGCGAGCTCACACTCGCCAGCGACATGAGCTTTGCCAGCCGGGAAAAGGCCATCCTCTCCCAATGGGAAGTCGGCGTGGGACTGGTCCCCGGCGGCGGTCCCATGGCCAGGCTGCCTCAGCTCATCGGACGTAATCGCGCTTTAGAGGTGCTGTTGAGCTCGGAGGACATCCGCGGCGAGCAGGCCGAGGCCTATGGGTACGTCAACCGCGCCCTGCCCGATGCCGAACTAGACGCGTTCGTCGAAGCGCTGGCCACCCGAATTTCCGGATTCGACAAATGGGCCATCGCCAATACCAAGCGCCTCGTCAACACGAGCCTGCCACCGGAGGTAGAGCTCGGCGCCGGCTGGGATGCGTGCATGGCCTCGATCGGGCGACCGGCTGCCCAGGCCGGTATCCAAGCACTGATGGCGCAAGGCTTTCACCAACCTGGCGAGGTGGAAAACCGTCTCGGGTACTACCTAGGCCAAATCAAACGGTGACCGACAATCGGGCGATCTCGCGGGCGGGCCCACTGGCGGTGGCGGAGGGATTTGAACCCCCGGACGGTGTTAGCCGTCTCTCGCTTTCAAGGCGAGTGCATTAGGCCGCTCTGCCACGCCACCGCGGACAAGGGTAGCGGCTAGGTTTGATCGCCCGCCTCTCGCCGCCCGGCGTCGTTAGCCGGATCGCCTCAGCGCGACGCTGATCCGGCGGCAGTTCTCCCCCATCGCCGCAACCTGCGAACGGGACAACTGGCCCAGGAAGTTGGTCCGCACGCACTCGGCGTAGGTCACCATGGCCTGCTGCGCCGCGGTCCGGCCGTCCGCAGTGATCGCCGCGACCACTCCTCGCCCGTCCGCTTTACTGGCCTCGCGGCGCACCAGTCCCCGGCTTTCGAGGCGCCGGATCTGACGGGTGAGCCGGCTCGGCAACGATGCCAGCGCCTCGGCGAGATCACCCATCCGGACGGATCCGCTCGGCGCATGGTCCAACATGTCGAGAACCCTGACGTCGAACAGCGACAGTTCATGCGCCTCGCAAAGTCGACGATTGAGCATCGCATACAAGCGCAGGGTGGAGTCCAGGAAGTTCTGCCACGATTTCTGCTCGGCAATATCCAGCCCGGGCATGTCGCTGGCTGTGCGGCCCGCAATCAGGGCGGCCATCACGTCATGCTATGCGACACAGCGCCTTTGGAACAGACCGAATATGCAGGTAGTAGCGTGGCGGACATGTACGCCATCGTCGTCGAATCCGCCGAACAACTCTCTTGGCAGCAAGTCCCGGACGTCACCCCGAGCCGCGGAGAGGTTCTGGTCAAGGTCAGCGCTGCCGGCGTCAACCGAGCCGACCTGCTGCAGGCCGCCGGGCTGTATCCGCCACCACCGGGCGCCAGCGAACTGCTCGGCATGGAGGTCTCCGGTGTCATCGAGGCGGTCGGCGACGACGTGACGGGATGGGCACCGGGGCAAGAAGTCTGCGCTTTGCTGGCCGGCGGTGGCTACGCCGAATACGTGGCCGTTCCCGCGGGCCAGCTGTTGCCGCATCCCGTTGGCCTCGATCTTCAGGACTCGGCCGGCGTGCCGGAGGTGGCCTGCACGGTCTGGTCGAACCTGGCGATGACCGCGCATCTGAGCGAGGGTCAACTGCTGCTGATGCACGGCGGCGCCAGCGGGGTGGGAAGCCACGCCATTCAGGTCGGCCGTGCACTGGGCGCCCGGGTCGCCGTCACCGCGGGATCGGCAGCCAAGCTGGAATCGTGCCGCGAACTCGGTGCCGAGATCTTGATCAACTACCGCGACGAGGACTTCGTCGAACGGGTGCGGGAAGCGACCGACGGCGCGGGCGCCGACGTGATCTTCGACATCATGGGTGCCTCGTACCTGGACCGCAACATCGACGCGCTGGCCAACGATGGCCGCCTGGTCATCATCGGCATGCAGGGCGGCATCAAGGGTGAACTCAACATCGCCAAGCTGATGAGCAAACGAGCGCATGTCATCGGAACGACGCTGCGCGGCCGGCCGACTACCGGGCCGAACAGCAAGAGTGAAGTCGTGGCGGCGGTGGTGGAGTCGGTCTGGCCGATGATTGCCGACGGACGTGTCCGACCGGTGATCGGGGCGCGCGTACCGATTCAACAGGCCGCCGAGGCTCACCGGCTGCTGCAGGCCGGAGAGATCACCGGAAAGATCGTGCTGACGGTCTAGCCCAACGACGCCAGCGCGCGGACCAACTGGTCGACCTCGGCCATCGTCGAGTAGTGCGCGAGGCCGACGGTGACGGCACCGCCCACATCGTTGACCCCGATCACGTCGAGCACCCGCGAGTTGGCGTTGGAAATCGCGAGAATGCCGTTGTCCGCCAACCGCTGCACCACGCGCTCGGCCGGCACCTCGTGAACCGCGAAACTGACCACGGGTATCCGGGACTCGGGCCGGGCGATCACCACCACCAACGGCAGCGAGCGCAGCGAGCCCATCAGGTATTCGAATATCCCGTCCATGTAGGTGGTTGCGGATTGCAGTGAGGTGGACAGCCTTTCACGCCGAGTCCCACGCGCGGCCTCGTCGAGCGAGGCCAGGTATTCGATGCTGGCGACGAAGCCGCCGAGCAGACCGTACTGGTGCACCCCGAGCTCGAGACGTGCCGGACCGGTGGCGTGCGGGTTGGTCGACACCGACGTGAAGGTGTTGATCATCGCCGGGTCGCGGAACACCAAGGCGCCCACCGGCGGACCGCCCCAGCCCACCGCATTGATCGCCACCACGTCGGCGTCGATGTCGTCGATGTCGATCAACCGATACGGCGCGGCAGCGGAATGGTCGACGATCACAAACCCGCCGACGTCGTGAACCAGCTTGGTGACCGGCCGCAGGTCGGTGAAGGTGCCCAGCGTTCCCGATGCCGACGTCACCGCGACCAGACGGGTCGCCTGACCGATCAAACCCTCCCACTGCCAGGACGGCAGATCACCGGTTTCGATGTCGACCTCGGCCCATTTCACCTTGGCGCCGAAGCGGTTTGCTGCGCGCAGCCAGGGCGCGATGTTCGCCTCGTCGTCGAGCCGGGTGACGATCATCTCGTAACCCAGGCCGGATCGGGTAGACGATGCGTCGGCCAACGACGCCAGCAACACCGCGCGGTCGGCGCCCAGCACCACGCCACGGGGATCGGCATTGACCAGATCCGCCGCCGCCTGACGGGCCGCCTCGAGCACGGCCGCACTGCGCTTGGCGGACGGATGCGGGCCGGCCGTGCTGGGGAAGGAGCCGCGGAAAGCCGTCGAGACGGTAGTTGCTACCGAGTCGGGGATCAGCATCCCGGACGGTGCGTCGAAGTGCACCCAACCGTCCCCGAGCGACGGGTGTAATCCCCGCACTCGGGCGACGTCGTATGCCATACCAGCCACCTTAGAGCCACGCATAATAAGAGAACCTGTGACGGTAGCGGGCGCCCGAATACGTCCCCGCCGTCCCGAGCCAGGTCACCCGGCCAGCAATAATAGTCGCGTGGGGCTCTGGTGGGGGACGCTGATCGCATTA
>NZ_DATNJW010000412.1:0-2411 GCF_035603715.1 Mycobacterium sp.
AACGCAGCCTAGCCCCACGGCTAGAGCGCCAAAGCCGCCCGGGCACAGACACCGGCCCGCTGCGCGTGCCCGCCGCCGAACAACACCACATGCGCGAGCAGCGCAAAAAGCTGATGCAGCCCGATCCGCGCGCGCCAACCCGGTCGCAGCGGGTGCACTCGCTGGTAGCCCTCGACAATGTCGTCGTAGTGCGGGCAGCCGAACAATGCGAGCATGGCCAGGTCATTCTCCCGGTGACCGCCATGTGCGGCCGGGTCGATGAGCACCACCCCGTCCGGCGTCCACATCACATTGCCGCCCCACAGATCGCCGTGCAGCCTGGCCGGCCGGTCGTCGTCGTCGAAGTCGCCGGCCCGACAGCGGGTTGCGACCTTGTCGATCGCCGCACGAGTCGACGCGCTCAGACGCGGCGCGGCCAGTGCGGCCATCGGGGCCAACCGCTCGTCGGCGTAGAACTGGCCCCAATGCGGGTGCGGCCGTAGCGACATCGGCAACGGCTGGGTCAGCGGTCCGAAGAACCCCGGCCCGTCCCAACCGGCGGGACCGGCACCGAAGCCCGCAGCTCCCGCGTCGTGCGTGGTAGCCAGCCGGCCGCCGAACTCGAAAGCCGCTGCGGGACTGGGAGTTGCCGACTCCAGCCGCCGCAGTGTCAGGCTCGTCGCATCTGCGGCGACGACCGGCACACAGGGCACACCACCGTTGGCTTGCGAAAGCCATTGCAGCCCAGCGGCTTCACAGGCGAAGAAGCCGGCGGGTGCGCCAGTGTGACGCTTGACGAAGTCGGTCAAGCGGTTGCGTGGGCGGCGTGTACGTCGTCGGCCGGTCGCGCCTCGGTCTGTTCTTTGGCCCACCGGTAGTCAGGTTTACCGGCCGGTGAGCGCTTCACCTCGTCGACCAGCCAAAGGCTGCGTGGCACTTTGTATCCCGCGATCTCGGCTCGCACGAAGCTATCCAGGTCGGATAGCGACGGCCGCGAACCGGGCCTAGCCTGCACGACTGCCGCCACGTGCTGGCCGTAGCGGGGATCGGGCACCCCGACTACCAACGCATCGAAGACGTCGGGATGCCCCTTCAAAGCGGCCTCGACCTCTTCGGGGTAGATCTTCTCACCGCCGCTGTTGATCGACACCGCGCCGCGGCCGAGCATCGTGACGCTACCGTCCTCCTCGACGGTCGCGTAGTCGCCGGGAATCGCGTAGCGGACGCCTTTGATGGTCTGGAACGTCTCGGCGGTTTTCTTCTCGTCCTTGTAGTAGCCGACGGGAATGTTGCCCTTCTTGGCGATGAAGCCGCGGACTCCGGAGCCTGGTTGGACCTCGTTGCCGTCGTCGTCGAGGACGACGGTCCGGTGGTCGATCGTCACGCGCGGGCCGCCGCTGTGCGGTGCGTCTTTGGCGACGATACTGGTGCCGCCAAAACCGGTCTCCGACGAGCCAATTGAGTCGGTGATGACCCGGTTGGGAAGCAGTTCGAGGAACTTTTCCTTGATACTCGGAGAGAACAGCGCCGCTGTGGAGGCGAGCAGGAACAGCGACGACAGATCGTACTCATTGCCCTTGTCCTGGTGCGCCAGCAGCGCGTCGAGCAACGGGCGCGCCATCGCGTCACCGGTGAAGAACAGCAGGTTCACCTTGTGGTCGTGAATCGTGCGCCACACTTCGTCCGCATTGAATTCCGGTGCCAGCACCGTGGTTTGGCCCGAGAAAATCGACATCCAGGTGGCCGACTGAGTTGCGCCGTGGATCATCGGCGGAATCGGGTGGCGGACCATCGGCGGATTGGCAGCGGCGCCCTTGGCCAGGTCGTACTCGTCCTTGATGAATTCGCCTGTGGCGAAGTCGGTTCCGCCGAACAGCACCCGGTAAATGTCCTCGTGGCGCCACATCACGCCCTTCGGGAACCCGGTGGTGCCACCGGTGTAGAGCAGGTAGATGTCGTCGGCGCTGCGTGGACCGAAGTCGCGCTCGGCCGAGCTGTCGGCGATAGCGGCGTAGAACTCGACGCCGCCGTAGCTCTGGTATGCGCTGTCGGGAACATCAGACCCGTCGTCGATCACCAGGATCGTCTTGACGTCGGGGGTCTCCGGCAGCACGTTGGCGACCCGCTCGGAGTACTGGCGCTCGTGCACCAGCGCAACCATGTCGGAGTTCTCGAACAGGTAACGCAGTTCGCCCTCGACGTAGCGGTAGTTGATGTTGACCAGGATCGCGCCCGCCTTGATGATGCCCACCATCGCGATGACGATCTCGATGCGGTTGCGGCAGTAGAGACCGACCTTGTCGTCCTTCTTCACCCCCCGCTCCTGCAGGTAGTGCGCGAGGCGGTTGGCCTTCTCCTCGAGTTGGGCGTAGGTCAGCTGCTCGTCGCCGCAGATCAGGGCAACACGGTCAGGGACGGCATCGATGGCGTGC
>NZ_DATNJW010000413.1:0-2518 GCF_035603715.1 Mycobacterium sp.
TTCTTCGACGTCGACAACACCTTGGTGCAGGGCTCGTCGCTGATCCACTTCGGCCGCGGCCTGGCCGCCCGAAAGTACTTCACCTATCGCGACGTCCTCGGATTCGTCTACGCGCAGGCCAAGTTTCAGGTCCTCGGCAAAGAGAACAGCGACGACGTCGCCGCCGGCCGTCGCAAGGCGCTGGCGTTCATCGAGGGCCGATCCACCGACGAGCTGACCCAGCTGGGCGAAGAGGTCTACGACGAGATCATCGCCGAGAAGATCTGGGAGGGCACCCGCGATCTGGCCCAGATGCACCTCGACGCCGGCCAGCAGGTGTGGCTCGTCACCGCCACGCCCTACGAGCTCGCGATCACCATCGCCCGCCGCCTCGGACTGACCGGGGCACTGGGCACGGTCGCCGAATCGGTCGACGGGATCTTCACCGGCCGGCTGGTCGGCGACATCCTGCACGGCCCCGGTAAGGCGCACGCGGTGCGCTCGCTGGCCATCCGCGAGGGCCTCAACCTGAAGCGCTGCACCGCCTACTCCGACAGCTACAACGACGTGCCGTTGCTGTCCCTGGTCGGCACGGCCGTAGCGATCAACCCGGACACCGCTTTGCGCGACTACGCCCGCAAACGTGGCTGGGAAATCCGCGACTTCCGGACCGCCCGCAAGGCCGCCCGGATCGGCGTACCGTCGGCTTTGGCCTTAGGCGCGGCGGGCGGCGCGCTGGCTGCGGTGGCATCTCGACGCCAATCTCGCTGATAAGCTGCGCCGCTGAGCACCATAAGAGTGGAGCAGCGCATGTCATTGCCCGCAGGCACCCAAGACCTGATCGGGACGCACTACCGGTACCCCGACTACTTCGACGTGGGTCGCGAAAAGATTCGCGAGTTTGCTGAGTCCATCAGCAACGATCACCCGTCGCACCACTCCGAGGAGTCGGCTGCCGAAATCGGCTACGACACCACGGTGGCGCCGCTGACTTTCCTCGCGGTGGCCGGACGGCGCGTCCAGATGGACGTGTTCACCAAGTTCGACATCCCGATCAACATGGCCCGGGTGTTGCACCGCGACCAGAAATTCCTGTACCACCGGCCGATCAAGGCCGGTGACCGGCTGTACTTCGACACCTATCTGGACTCGGTCATCGAGTCGCACGGGACCGTGATCGCCGAGATTCGCAGCGAAGTCACAGACGCCGACGACAACCCCATCATCACCAGCATCGTCACCATGCTCGGCGAGTCGTCAAACCCAGACGCGAACGCAGAGGCGACAATCGCGGCAATTGCATCCATCCGCGCTGGCGCTTAGGGTCAGCCGGAGCCTTCAGGGGGAATCCAAACCAATGAGCACCGATCTCACGCCGCACTTTGACGACGTCCAGTCGCATTACGACCTGTCGGACGACTTCTACCGGCTCTTTCTCGACCCCAGCCAGACCTACAGCTGCGCATACTTCGAGCGCGACGACATGACGCTCGAGGAAGCCCAGCTGGCAAAGGTCGATCTCTCGCTGGGCAAACTGGGCTTGGAACCCGGCATGACGCTGCTCGACGTGGGCTGCGGCTGGGGGGCAACCCTGCGCCGCGCGATCGAGAAATACGACGTCAACGTGATCGGCCTGACGTTGTCCAAAAATCAGGCCGACCACGTGCAGAAGTCGTTCGACGCACTGGACACCACGCGCTCGCGGCAGGTGTTGCTGAACGGCTGGGAGCAGTTCCACGAGCCGGTCGACCGGATCGTCTCCATCGGCGCCTTCGAGCACTTCGGCTTCGAGCGTTACGACGACTTCTTCAAGATGGCCTGGGATGCGCTGCCCGCCGGCGGAACGATGATGTTGCACACCATCGTCGTCCCGAGCGACCAAGAATTGAAAGACCGCGGGATCAAGATGACCATGACGCGGGCGCGGTTCGCCCTGTTCATGATGAACGAGATCTTCCCCGGCGGCCGCCTGCCGACGGTCGCCATCGTCGAGGATCACGCAACCAGGGGCGGCTTCGAGGTCACGCGCGTCCAACCGCTGCGGCAGCACTACGCGCGGACGCTCGACTTCTGGGCGCAGGCGTTAGAAAACCGTAAAGAAGACGCCATCGCGATCCAGTCCGAAGAGGTCTACGACCGCTACATGAAATACCTCACGGGGTGTGCCGAGCTGTTCCGCGAGGGCGCCTGCGACGTGGCGCAGTTCACGCTGGTCAAACCGGCTTAACTCAAGGCCTCAGCCGAAGAACATATTGCGGCGGCCGGCCAGCAGCTGGTACAGCGTCTGCTGAATCGTCTCGCGCACCTGGTCGGTCAACTCGAAGGTGACCATCGGGTCCTCGGCGTCGGCGCCCTCGTAATTTGCCGTTTCGATCGGCTCGCCGAACGCGATGTGCCACTTCGACGGCAGCGGCACCAGCCCCGCCGGACCGGCCAGCGGGAACAGTGGCGTGATCGGGAAGTACGGCAGCCCGAACAGCCGCGCCAGCAGCTTGACGTCGGTCAGCATCGGATAGATCTCTTCCGAACCGATGATGGA
>NZ_DATNJW010000414.1:0-5968 GCF_035603715.1 Mycobacterium sp.
GTGAACTGCACCCGGGTGAAGTCCAGCCCGAGCGCCGCGGCGAAGGATCGGGCGATCAGGGTTTTACCCAGGCCGGGCAGATCTTCGATCAACACGTGCCCACCTGCGAGCACCGTCGTGAGAATGAGCGTGAGTGCCGAGCGCTTCCCCACCACGACGCGCTCGATCTCGTCGAGCACCGCTGCCGCGCGGGCCGTGGTTGCCGGCATGGCGGAGGTCATATCCGCCGCTTACCCGTTGTCATACCTGCTCCAACCGTTCCAGGATTTCCTCCAGCGTCGCGCGGCCCGGCCCGGGTTCACTCGCACCGGTATGCGCAACATTGTTCGGGTTCACCCACGCCCACAGCTCGGCGCCGAAAAGTGTTCGCCCCGTGGCATCGAACGCCGCCGGATCCTTGGCCTGCTTTTGTCCCGTCGCAATCGCGAACCGCCGCGCCAGCATTGGGCGCAAATGCCGGTCCCAATCGGCACGGGTTGATTCCGAGCGGTGAATCAGTGTCTGAGTCCGCGACAACCAACTACGCAGCGATTCCTCGAGAGCGTTCGGGATCGTCGACGGCGTCGGTTCGAAATCGCGCCCAAGGTACTGGCGCACGCTGATCAACGCGAAAAGCACTGCGGCACCTGCCGCCCAGAACACGAGGCGGTGATCGTGCAGCGACATCGCGGCCAGCTCCGCGCTCAGCACCAGCGATACTCCAAGTGCTATCAGCCTTTTCATACCGGACTCCGCATGTCGGCGAGAACCAGCTGTAAGACGCGAAGTGCTCTGTTCCGATGCTCCTCGGTCATCACGTGTGGGCTGAAGCGCGCCTCTTCGAACAGGTTCACCAGCTCAGTGGCATTGTCGACGTGTAGCGCGTGGTGTTCGACCGCCCTTGCCAAAACCTCTGTCGGAGTGTCGAAATCCTGCGGTGCCGCTCCGGGGAAATGCCGCAGTTCGCGTTCCATCGCCGCATAGCAGGCGATGATCGCCTGCCGCGGTTCGTGACTAGGGTCCTCTATCTCGGCCAAACCGCTTTCGGCGGCCCGCACCAGGGAGGATGCCGCGGCGGCAGAAATCGGTTCGCTGATCGGCGATGGCGCAGAGCTGCTCGGTTCGACGATCCGACGCCGGCGGGCCACAATCGCACCCGCGGCGATCATCGCCAGCAATGCCACCGTGCTGACGATCAGGTAGCGCAACACGTCACGATCCGTGTCGGCGACCTTCGAGCCGGGTGGGCGCGGCGCGTTGTTCGCCGGCGCGGCGGACTGAGGTGCGGACTGCGGCTGATCGATTCCATGCGGGCCGAGGAACTGGGACAGCAACCACACCAGAATCAGCCATGCCAGCAAAAGCGCCGCCCCGACCAACAGCACTCGCCAGGCCGGTCGGCCGTGACCGGCGGAGAACCGGTCCGACAGCGGACTGGCGCTCGACGCGAAGCGGCGCGGATCGCGCAATCGGGCGATCAGCGCGGCAGCCACGATCACCAACGAGACGGTGAGTAGGGCCGCAACATACAGCAGTGATGAACCACTGTGCGGTGGTTGTTGCTGGCCGGCATGCTCGACGCCGGGGAGATATCCGCGCAGAGACGCGGCGATAGCGATCAAGAGCGCGATCACGGCGACCACGCGGCCCGTCGCCTTATCCATCATTGGCACACCACTCAACCGGTTGCCTGCCGCCATTGCGGCCTTCTGGCCATCCTGGCACGTAAGCCGCCCGGACTGCCAGCGATCGGTGCAGTTCAGTGACGCTCGGCCAACTCAGCGAGCCGATCCAGGGAGGCCCGAAGCTTCTCGCTGGTCATAGCGCGGGCGACCGGGAGCCGCGTCCGATCGGACAATTGCGACCAATCGTAGGTGTGGGTAACCCGGGTGCGGCCGTCGCCCAACGGCTCAAGCTCCCAGCGCCACAGATGACCCGGCGACGGTTGGCCCACTTCGGATGGATTCCACGCGATGCTGCGGGCTTCGACGAAGTCGACGACGTGGTTCTCGCGGATGCTGTCACTGGTCAGCGCCATCCGGAATACCTCACCGACAGCCCGGATCCGTTGCCCAGGTTCAGCTTTGACGAGGTTGTCATTGCCGTCCCACAGCGGCTGCTGCGAGGGGTCGGCAATCAGCTCGAAGATCCGCTCTGCGCTTGCCGCGATCTCGCGGGTCGCGCTCACCACCATGGGGACGTCAACGGCATCGGCCATGGAGCAATTAAAGATCAACCCCGCCGATACGGCGCAAGGTAGGCCGGCAGTTGGATCGCCGGATCGAGGTCGTCGGCGGGGATCGGCGTTCCCGCCTGCAGGGTGAGCGGCACGACGCCCGCCCAGTGCGGCAACTCGGTGTCTTCCGGGTCGTCGACGGGCCCGCCGGTACGCACCTTGGCGGACACCTCGGCGAGATCGAGCGCCAGCACGGCGGTCGCGGCGAGCTCGCGGGCGTTGGGTGATCTGGTGTCGCTGGACCGCCCGGGCGCGACGTGATCGAGCAGCGCCGCGAACGCGCGCAATTTCTCCTCGGTGTCCTGCACCAGGCGCGCACTGCCGAGGGCGACCACCGACCGGAATTCCATGGAGTGGTGCATCGCTGACCGCGCGAACACCACGCCGTCGATAAGGGTGGCTGTGACGCAGACGGGCAAGCCATCCGACGAAGCTGCAGCGAGCATCGGGCCGCTGCCGGTGGATCCGTGCAGGTAGAGCGTCTCGCCCAGCCGCGCATGGGTGGTTGGCAACACCACCGGTCCATCGGTACCGACGAACCCGACGTGACAGATCAAGGCCTCGTCGAGAATGCCGTGAACAGTGGCGCGGTCGTAGCGGGCGCGCTCGCGATACCGGGTCGGAGTGGTCCGGCTAGTGGGTGCGTATGCCGATCCTGCAGACATGGTTGCCTCCGCTTTTGCACTAGTACATACTTGTTTCTGTGCCAGAACAATACCTGATCCGCGGTACCGGCGCCCAGTCGATCGCATCCGACGTCGAAGAGGCCATCTCCACCGGCGCCCTGGCGCCCGGCACCGAGCTTCCACCGATCCGGGAGCTGGCCGCTCAGCTCGGCATCAACGCGAATACCGCAGCCGCTGCCTACCGCCTACTACGCGAACGTGGCGCCGTCGAGACGGCGGGCCGGCGCGGCACCCGGGTGCGAGATCGGCCTGCGACCACACCACGCTCGCTGCGGGGCATCGCTGTTCCGCCGGGCACGCGCGACCTGTCCAGCGGCAACCCCGACCCGGCCCTGCTGCCCATCGCTCGGCTCAATTCGCGGCGAAACACACCGGTGCTGTACGGCGCCCCGGCCGTGTCGCCGGAGTTGGCGGAGTATGCCCAGTCGTCGCTGACCGCGGACGGCGTTCCGGCCGGGCACATCGCCGTGACCGCCGGAGCCCTCGACGGCATCGAGCGGGTGCTCACCGCCCAGCTGCGTCCAGGCGACCGCGTGGCGGTCGAAGATCCCGGTTGGGCCAACCTGCTGGATCTGCTTGCCGCGCTGGGCTTTCCGGCTGAGCCCATCAGAGTCGACGACGACGGGCCGCTGACCGCCGACGTCGCCCGCGCGCTGGGCCATGGGGTGCGGGCGATCGTGGTGACAACGCGTGCCCAGAACCCGACCGGTGCCGCCGTCTCCGCGGTGCGGGCAAAAGAGTTGCGCGCGTTACTAGTTGACCACGACGACGTATTGCTCGTCGAAGACGATCATTGCGCAGGCATCGCCGGCGCACCGTTGCACACCCTGGCCGGCGCCACCCGGCAGTGGGCGTTCGTGCGGTCGGCGGCCAAGGCATACGGGCCAGACCTGAGACTCGCACTGCTGGCCGGCGATCGACGCACGGTTGAGCGCGTTCACGGGCGGCTGCGATTGGGACCAGGCTGGATCAGCCACCTGCTGCAAGACGTCGCGGTCAACTTGTGGCGCGACAAGGCCACCACCCGCAGAGTGCAGGACGCCGAAATCGCCTACACCCGCAAGCGTGAGCTGCTGCACGCGGCGCTGGCCGATCGCGGTGTGGCATCTCGCGGTCGGTCCGGCCTCAACGTCTGGATTCCGGTGCCGGACGAAACGGTGGCGATCACCCGGCTATTGAGCGCGGGCTGGGCCGCGGCGCCGGGAACACGATTCCGGATCGCAACTCCGCCGGGGATACGGATCACCGTCTCCAGCATCGACATCGACGACATCGGCCCGCTGGCCGACGCGCTCGCCGAGGCGGTGCATGCGATCGGGCGCGCCAGCGTATGACTTATTGTGATGCAACCTCACCCAAAGGACGCGGATATGCGAGTGAGACTTCGACAGGTGGCTTTGGTAGCTGCGGATCTGGCGCCGGTGGAGGCCGCCATCGTCGATGAGCTTGGAGTAGAGCTGTGTTACCGAGACCCTGATGTCGGGTTGTTCGGTCTCACGAACGCGCTCTTCCCTATTGGCGACAAGGTGCTCGAGGTGGTGTCACCGATGCGGGAAGGTACAACCGCAGGCCGTCAGCTCGACAAGCGCAAGGGCGATGGCGGGTACATGGTTATTCTCCAGGTCGACGATCTCGATGAGATGAGGCGGCGTATTGAAACCCACAATGTACGAGTCGTTTTCACCGCGGCGCGGCCGGACATCACCGGCTTACATTTGCACCCGAAGGACGTCGGCGCTGCGATTTTGTCGGTCGACCAAAGCGACCAATGGGATGACTGGCCGTGGGCTGGACCCGACTGGCGCGACCACATCGCAACCCGGGTTGTCACCGACATTGTCGGCGTGGCAATGCAGTGCGAGCACCCGGCCAGTACGGCCGAGAGGTGGGCGGCGTTGATCGGGGGCGCGGTGACCGCAATCGGCGACGAGTACCACGTACACCTCGAGGAAGGTGTGCTGCGCTTCGTTCCACCCGGTGACGATCGCGGTGACGGGGTATGCGCGGTGGATCTACGTGCCGCGGATGCCGGTACCCGCAGTACGACGCTGTGTGGGGTAACCATCAACTTCGTCGCCTGAAGCGGCGTGACCTGTTATCCACAGTTGCGATTTCATCCACAGGTCGGGGTTGGCGCCATCTGCTGAGGTCAGGATTGTCGGGCTGGTTCGTAACTTGGAGATATGAACACAGCGATCAGCCGCGAGCGGATCAATGCCGCTCTCGATGCGATCGATGCGGCTCATGACGTCCTGCGCGCAACATCTTCGGATCTGGTAGGCAACAGGTTTCGCGTCGAAGTCGCGGAACGGCTGGAGACACAGGAGCGCGCCAACCGCGGTTTCATGTACCGCATCTTTGCGGAGATCGCCGACCCTCCTGACGAAGCCGGGTCCATGGCGCAGATGCGATCGGTGCTGTGGGAGCGACTGCGGATTACGCCGAACGAAATCAGCCGACGCTTCAAGCTCGCCGTGCGGATCCGGCCGCGCCGGTCGTTGACCGGACCGTCGCTGCCACCCGAATTACCGCACTTGGCAGCGGCCGTCGAGGCCGGCGCTGTCGGCGAGGACCACATCCGACCGATATGCCGAGCGATCGACCTGCTACCCGGGTGTGTCTCCCCCACCGACGCGACTGCCGCCGAACGCACGCTGGTCGAGCATGCGACCAAAGTCGATGCCGGAATCGTCGTGAAGTTGGGCCAACGCATCGCCGACTACCTCAATCCCGACGGCCTGTTCAGCGATGAGGACCGGGCCCGTCGGCGCGGGCTGCACCTCGGCCAGCAAGGGCCCGACGGCATGTCGCGGCTGTCCGGATTACTCGACCCGGAGGCCCGCGCGTACTTCGAAGCCATCGAGGCCGCGGTGCGGCCGGGCCGTCACCAGCCTGACGAAGGTCCCGAGGCACGCGATGACCGCAGCCCCGCTCAACGCTGCCACGATGCGTTGAAACTCGGCCTGCAGACCGCCATCGCATCCGGCGGCCTCGGTGTGCATCGGGGGCATCCGGTGACCGTGGTCGTCACCACGACACTGGCCGAACTCGACCAGGCGGCCAAAGC